>CAYJAI010000009.1:0-17109 GCA_964368395.1 uncultured Christensenella sp.
TTATTGCTTTTAGTGTATGTTTGTTCTTACTTTTAGGTTTTTACTTTTGGGTGCTTACTTTTAGATTTTTATCTTTGGGTTTGTTATTTTTTAGGTTTGCAAACAGTCTTATTTTTTCAAGGTTGGCTTACCGCTTGCTTGATGCCTTAGGCTAAGAAAAATAGTCACAAGTGCAACAGGAGAGATAGGGGTGTCTTACTGATGGTTCCGTATCTCAAATTGACAAGTAAAACTCTGGAAAGATTGATTCAAGTAAAAACTAGAACTCTGGAAAGATTCATTCAAAGTAAAAACGGGGATTCCGACATCCCCGCTTTATCAATGTCTTTTTTTTGCGGTCTTTGGCTTGTTTTGTCGAATGGGGAAATTCGCCAAAAATCATTTTTCTTTTTAACTTTTTTATATTAAAATGCTGATACAAACACAAGGAGGAATTTAGGTATGGAGCGAATAAACAACTCATTAAAAAACTGTGCTAAGCAGGCAAAAAAGAGGTTAGCGAATGGGTATTGGGAGAATATCAAACAAGATAGGGCTACCTTTTTGGAAGAGCATTTCAATAGGTGTGGGAACATCTCTCAGTTAAAACATATGTATAAGAAAAAAGTGGAAAGGGAGTTGTTTAGTTTACCTAAGATAGATTCAGCAGAGCAGAAGTTATATGAAAAAGTGGTGAAGTTATTAACTGAAAACGAGTATGTGCTGAATCCTATAACTCAGTTGATTGACCATAGTCAATATGATAAGTTAGATGAGAGAGCAAAGCAGCAATATATATTTGAACTTGCGGAGAAGTATAACGAATTAAAGGAAAAGTTTGAAAACGAGCACCAACATTGTTTTGCCATAAACAACTAAGCGCCCATATGCCTTAAAGGCAATAATCATTCTATTTTTGAGGGATGCGGATAGAATATTATGAAGGGTATTTGAGCCCTTTATGTTTTTTAGTTGCTTAAAAAGCCTTTTTTTGTTATACTCTTTAAAAGAGTAGGAGTTAGAGAAGTGATAAAAAATTTAAATCAAGAACAAATATTGCCCGTTTTACAGACGGAAGGAGCAGTGCTAGTGTCTGCGGGAGCAGGTAGTGGTAAAACGCGTTTACTTACTAATCGTGTTGCTTATTTAATTCAGGAAAAAAAAGTTCCTGCTTATAATATTTTAGCAATTACCTTTACTAATAAAGCAGCAAATGAAATGAAGAGAAGAGTAGTTGATATGATAGGTGAGCAAGGTGTTTGGATATCAACCTTTCACGCGTTATGCGTTCGTATTTTACGCAGAGATATAGACAAATTAGGCTGGACAAAAAATTTCAGCATATACGCTGATGATGAGAAAAATCGCTTAATGAAAGAAATTTTCACACAATTAGAAGTGGAAAATGATAAAGAGAAAAAAAGCATACTACATCACATAAGCCGAGCGAAAAACAATAACTTAACTCCGGAAGAGTATTCCGCAGAGGTTTCTCATTTGCCTTTAAAAGATGAAATTATTTCAGCATACAGCATATATCAGAACAGATTGAAGAAATTCAATGCGCTTGATTTTGATGATTTGCTTTTACAAACCTTTATTTTGTTAAAAACGCATAAAGAGGTTGCAGAATACTATCAAGATAAGTTCAAATATATACACATAGATGAGTTTCAAGATACTAATCAAGTTCAATATGATATTGCTAGAATATTAGCGGAAAAATGGCAAAATATTATGGTAGTCGGCGACCACGACCAATGTATTTATGGTTGGCGTGGTGCTAATATTGAAAATATTTTAAACTTTCAAAAAGATTATCCATCTGTTAAAACTTTTAAATTACAACAAAACTATCGTTCGACAAAAAACATTATCCAAACTGCGAATACTATTATTTGCAACAATAAAAACCGAATTGAAAGAACTCTTTGGACCGAAAATGTAGAGGGTGATGAGGTGGTGACTTGGACTGCGCGTAATGGCAAGGAAGAAGCGGAGTTTGTAGTTCGAAAAATAGTAGATTTTGTGCGAAACAAAGGATATTCCTGTAAGGATATTGCTATTTTAATGCGTTTGAACGCTATTTCTTTTGATTTTGAGAGTATGTTGAACAACGCAGGATTGCCTTATAATGTTTTTGGAGGTTTTAAGTTCTATGAAAGGGCTGAAATAAAGAATGTAGTTTCATACCTTCGTTTACTTATCAATCCTGCGGATGAGGAAAGTTTGTTGCGTATTATAAACTTCCCGAAAAGAGGTATAGGTGAAAAGAGTATACAAAGTTTACGCGATGTCGCACCAGATAAGGAACTTATAGAAGTTGTGCTTAATATTGAAAGTTTTAACGATATAACGGGCGCAGTCAAGAACAAAATCAAACTCTTTGCTGACTTATATAAAGAGTTGTCTGAAAAGATGGATATGCCAGTGGCAGATTTCGTTGCCTTTTTGATTGAAAAGGTTGATTTTAAGAGCGCATATGGGAGTGAGAGTGAGGAGGATTATACACGCCGATTGAACTTAGACCAGTTTATTGAAAGTGTAAAAGAATATCAAGCCAGCAACCCGAAAGCAACTTTGGATGAATATTTGCAGTCAGTAATGTTGTTGACCGATTTAGATGAGGTTGATTCTGAAAATAACGCGGTATTTGTTAGTACTGTTCACGCAGTTAAGGGATTAGAGTTCAAGGTGGTTTTTGTAGTCGGAGTAGAGGAAGGTATTTTCCCTATAATCAGAGCGGATAATGAGGATAATCTTGAAGAAGAAAGGCGTTTGATGTATGTAGCAATAACGCGTGCAAAAGAAAATTTATTTATCACCAATAGTTGTAGCAGAATACTTTGGGGACATGTTCAAAGACAAGAAGAAAGTCGGTTTATTAAAGAGTCAGGGTTATTTTCTCGAAAACCGGTTATGAATAAACCAGTGATAGAAGAGGTTGACAATTTCCAAAAATCACGGATATTAAAACAGAAAAAAGATTTTTCACTTTTCACCAAAGGAAAGAAAGTTTTTCATTCCACTTTTGGTGTAGGGACTATCACTGATGATACTCAGTTAGAGTCCTGTAAGATAGTTATAGTCAATTTCAGCGCTTTGGGGAGTAAGAGTTTATCCTTGGAGTATGCTCCTTTGCAAATAATGAAAAAAGCATAGAATATTAAAAAGAGTATTTTTACATAATTTAATTTTAAATGCAGAATTAAAAATACAAATACTGTTTTAATAAAAACATCTATAAGTAAAGCAGAGGGATATAATCTATGTTAGAATATATGCAAATCATAGAACAAAATTAAATAAAACATCTATAAGTAAAGCGGAAGGGATATACCTATGGTAGAAGATATGAAAAAACATATAGAGCAGATAGTTGCTGACCTAAATAAATATAATTATCATTATCATGTGTTGGATAGCCCTATAATATCAGATGCGGAATATGATAAACTTTATTATAAATTAGTTGATTTAGAGGAACAAACAGGTATTGTTTTGCCTGATTCACCAACGCAGCGTGTTGGTGATTTTGTCCTAGATGGATTCAAAAAACAAAGTCATATTGTTCAACTTTATAGTTTGGATAAGGCTCAAAATTTCGGTGAATTAGATAGTTGGGTAGCGAAAATTTTGAAAAGTTTTCCGCAAACCACCTTTACCTTAGAATATAAGTTTGATGGGCTTAGGTTAGCCTTAACTTATGAAGAGGGTTTTTTACAGCAAGCGGTTACGCGTGGGAATGGACTGGTGGGTGAGGATATAACCGCACAGGTTAAAACTATACGAAGCGTGCCTTTGTCCATACCTTATAAACAAAAATTGGTAGTAGAGGGTGAGGGCGTTATCCTATTAAGTGAGTTGGAAAAATACAACAAAAGTAGTGATGAGCCCTTGAAAAATGCTCGTAACGCAGTGGCGGGAAGTCTTCGAAACTTGGATACCAAAATTACCGCAAGCCGTAAGTTAGATTTTTTTGCATACGGTGTGCTATATGCAGAGGGTAAACATTTTACTAAGCATCAAGAAGTGTATGAATTTTTGAAACAAAATAATTTTTTGGTCAATGATTTTTTTGAAGTAACTTCTGACTTGAACAAGATTCATAAAACCATAAATGAAGTGGATGAAAAAAGAGATAAATTAGATGTTTTAATTGATGGGGTGGTCATAAAAGTTAATGAAATGGATGCTCGCGATAAATTAGGGTATACCATTCGTTTTCCTAAGTGGGCTTTGGCATACAAGTTTGAACCGCTTGAAGTAACTAGTATAATCCGTGAAGTTGTTTGGCAGGTAGGGCGAACAGGAAAGGTTACGCCTTTGGCAATTTTAGATTCAGTGGAGCTTTCAGGGGCGACAGTTAGTCGTGCCACTTTAAATAATTGGGAAGATATTCAGCGAAAAAAGGTAGGGATAAACGCATCTGTTTTTATACGGCGGAGCAATGAGGTAATACCCGAAATTTTAGGTTTAGCGCAGAAAACGGAGGGTTTTAAAGAGATAGAAAAACCGATTTACTGCCCTGCCTGTGAAACTGTTTTAGAGAATCGTGGCGTGCATATATACTGTCCGAACTCTTGGGGTTGCCCAGAGCAGTTAAAAGAAAAAATCATCCACTTTTGTTCACGGGATGCTATGGATATTGAGGGTATCCGAGATAAAACCATAGACACTTTTTATAATAAATTAAATATTCGAACAGTTGCAGATTTATATAAAATTAAGCCCGAAGATTTGGAGGGATTAGAGAAATTTAAAGATAAAAAGATAAACAATCTTATAACCTCTATTGAAAAAAGTAAAAAAGTGTCTTTTGCTAATTTTTTGTATGCGCTTGGGATAGCGAATGTGGGCATAAAAACAGCCAAAGATTTGGCTAAAAGATACCCCACTTTGGAAGATTTAAAAATGGCAAATACCCAAGACCTTTGTTCCATCCGTGACATAGGAGAAATTGTTGCAAGCAGTATACAAGAATATTTCCAAACACCTTTTAATCAACAGATTTTAAAAGACCTTTTCGATGCGGGGGTGATTGTTCAATATCCGCATAAAAAGAACATAAAGAACTCTTTTATTTTGAATAAGACTTTTGTTTTAACTGGAACTTTACCTACTCTATCGCGTGCTGAGGCGACGGAAATGATAGAGGAAAGAGGGGGGCAAGTAAGTTCAGCCGTTTCAAAAGAAACGGACTATGTCTTGTTGGGAGAAAATTCGGGAAGTAAATATG
Organism: uncultured Christensenella sp.; assembly: GCA_964368395.1. Classification (GTDB taxonomy): domain Bacteria; phylum Bacillota; class Clostridia; order Christensenellales; family UBA1242; genus UBA7584. The sequence goes on from CAYJAI010000009.1 coordinate 5,219, forward strand.
ATAAAGCAAAGAGTTTAAATATAAAAATAATTGATGAAGAGGAGTTTTTGTCTCTTTTAAATGTTTGACAAGTTTTGAGTCCTGTGTTAAAATTATACTAAGGAGGCAGTATGCCAAAATGGATATAGAAGAAGCAAAAAAATTAGCCAAACTATCGCGTTTAGAATTTACCGAAAATGAATTCGAAAGTTTCTTGAAAGAGTTTGATAAAACTTTGGAAAAAGTTAACATAATTCAAAAAGTGGACACTTCAAACATACAGTTACAGGAAAAGGCTGTTTCTATGGAAAGTTTGCGACCGGATATAGTTCAACAAAATTTCACTCAGTCTGATGTTATCGCAAACGCCCCTCAAAGTGAGGGCGGTGCTTTTGTTGTTCCCATAACTGTTGAGGAGGGTGAGCAATGATGAATTATCTTGAATTAGATTTATACCAAATCAGGGAGCAGTTAAATAAAGGCGAAGTGAGTGCCACTGAACTTATAGAGCAATGTTTTGAGAACATAAAAAAGAATAAGCATCTTAATTGCCTTATTTCCACCTATGAAGAGGAGGGGATGCAAAGGGCGAAAACCATAGATGAGGCTAGAAAGCGAGGAGAAAAAGTAGGCGTTTTAGCAGGAATTCCTTTTGTTCTTAGTGATAACATAAATTTAAAAGGCACAAAAACTACTTGTGCCAGTAAGTTTTTAGAAAATTTTGTATCGCCATATACTGCAACTTGTGCCCAGAAATTGATAGATGCCGGAGCCATTATTATAGGAAAGGCAAATATGGATGAATTTGGTATGGGGAGTTCAAATGAAACCTCTGCTTTTGGCGCGGTGCTAAATCCGTTAAATAACCAGTATGTGTCTGGTGGTTCTAACGGTGGTTCAGCGGTAACAATAGCAACAAAACAATGCTTTGGTGCGTTAGGGACGGATACCAGCGGTTCCATTCGTGTGCCTGCATCTTTTTGCGGTATAGTTGGATTAAAGCCAACTTATGGCCGTGTTTCGCGCTATGGCGTTGGCGCTTTTGCTAGTTCTTTGGACCAGATTGGCTCTTTGACCAGTTCGGTGCGAGATAGTGCTATAATGCTTAATGTTCTAGCAGGAAAAGATGCGCAAGATATGACCAGTTCGGACAAAGAAGTGCCCAACTATGAGCAGAGCATAGATGGGGGAGTGAAAGGGTTAAAAATAGGTATTGCTAAACAGTTTTTTAATGAAAGTTTAGACCCTGAGGTTCGAAGTTCTTTGGAAAAGGCTATACAGTTTTATAAAAGTCAAGGAGCGGAGTTGGTGGATATAAGTCTTCCGAATTTAGATTCTGCTTTGGCTGTATGTTATATATTATCTTCCGCGGAAGCATCAAGTAACCTTGCGCGTTTTGATGGTGTTAAATATGGAAGACAAGCCCCAAAGTATGATGATTTGGTAGATTTGTATTTTAAATCACGAACGCAAGGCTTTGGAAAAGAGGTTAAAAGACTAATAATGTTTGGTAACTATGTGCTATCCAGCGGGTGTTATGATGTATTTTATCGCAAAGCAAAAAGAGTGCAGAAAGTTATAATTCGGGAATTTGAGCAGGCATTTGAAAAATGCGATATTATGCTTTCACCAACCACCGCAAGCCCAGCCTTTAAGATAGGCGAAAAAAGTGAAGACCATATAGCAATGTCTTTAACAGATATTTTCACTGTGCCTGTAAACATAGCAGGACTTCCTGCTCTGTCTGTGCCTTGCGGGAAAAATAGCAAAGGCTTATCAATAGGTATGCAGTTGATTGCACCTCACTGGAAAGAAGATAGGCTGTTCAGTGCTGGGTATTGCTTTGAGCAAGCAAGTAAGGAGGGGCAAGATGTATAAAACAGTTATAGGATTAGAGGTTCATAGCGAACTCAAAACGGCTACGAAATGTTTTTGTAGTTGTCCTAATAAATTCGGCGGAGAAGCGAATACACATTGCTGTCCTATTTGCACTGGGATGCCAGGTGCTTTGCCCGTTTTAAACAAAAAGGCGGTAGAAAATGCTATAAAAATGGGTTTAGCGGTGGGCTGTAAAATAAATAAATATTCAGTTTTTGAGCGCAAACATTATTTTTATCCTGATTTGGCAAAAGCGTATCAAATTTCTCAGTTGGAATATCCTCTTTGTCTTGGTGGAGGAGTGGAAATTGAGGCGGGAGGGAATAAAAAGTTTATTCACCTCAACCGTATTCACTTAGAGGAGGATGCTGGAAAACTTGTTCATACTAATACTGGAACTTTAATAGATTATAACAGAAGTAGTGTTCCTTTGATAGAAATGGTGTCTGAACCGGATATGTCTACCGCGGAAGAAGCGGTTGCTTTTCTTAAAAAATTGCGTTCTATTTTGGTATATTTAGATGTTAGTGATGGTAAAATGCAAGAGGGAAGTTTGCGTTGTGATGTGAATATATCCTTACACAAAGAGGGCGAGCCTTTGGGAACACGAACAGAGATGAAAAACTTAAACTCTTTCAGAGCGGTAACAAGGGCTATAAAGTATGAGACACAAAGACAGGCGGAGGAGTTGAACGCAGGTAGAAAAATAGTTCAGGAAACACGCCGTTGGGATGAGAGTTCAGGTAAATCTTACTCAATGAGAACCAAAGAAGATTCTCAGGATTATAGGTATTTTCCAGACTCAGACATAACCCCTATCAAAATCGAACAGTCTTTTATAGATGAGATTCAAGGAAATTTGCCTAAATTAGCAGGCGAAAGAGCGGAAAATTATATTGAACAATTTGGGATTACCGCAATAGATGCCGAACTGTTAACTGAGGATAGAAAAATCGCTAATTATTTTGAAGAGGTGGTAGGATTTTTTAACCAGCCTAAATTTGTGTGTAACTGGATGTTGGGAGAGGTTTTTAAAAAGTTAAACACCTTAGAAAGTGAAGATGCTGAGATAGCCATATCCTCTAAAAATATGGCCAAACTGTTGAAAATGTATTATAATGAAAGTATTGGGCAGGCAGTTGCGCGACAACTATTGGATGATTTATGGGGAAAAGAGGATGACCCTGAAATAGTTGTTAAAGAAAAAGGCTTAGCACAAATTAACGACACCGCAGGATTAGAAGTCGTTTTGAAAAAGATTATAGCAGATAACCCAAAAGCAACCGAAGATTTAAAAGGCGGGAATCAGAAAATATTGACTTTCTTTATTGGGCAGGCTATGAAAGAAACAAAAGGTAAGGCTAATCCTAAGTTGATTAGTGAGTTAATGCAGAAATTAGTAAAGGAGAAATTATGAAAGAAGAATTTATAATGATGGAACCACCTATTGATGCTTTGGTAGACAAGGTGGGAAATAAGTTTTTATTGACTTGTTTGGTGGCAAAAAGAGCAAAGGAATTGAATAATATTTATTTTGCGGGCGAACCACAAGAGAAAGACCCAAAAGTGATTGCTATTGCTGCACAAGAAGTTATGGACGGAAAAACGGTTCCGGGAAGATTCTAACACGGTATGATTGCTGAGGTAATTGTTGATATTGCTCACGCCGAAGTGGATAAAATTTTCGATTATATAACCACACCGGACATACAAAAAGGTCAGCGTGTGGTTATTCCTTTTGGCAAGCGCAATATAGAGGGGTATGTTATAGGTTTTAAAGAACACTCTGATATTCCCCCAGAAAAATTGAAAACCATTATTCGCCCTTTGGATAAATATCCTATAATCACTGAGGAATTTTTGCAACTGAGCGATTTTCTCATACAAAAAAATCATTTAAAAAGAGTGGATACCCTTCGACTCTTTTTACCTAGTGGTATGAGAAAAGAAAGAGTAAAACCTCTTATAGAAAACATTATTTTAGTGGAAACTTTTGATATAAATACTGTTTTGACAGGGCTTCGTGCTAACTCTAAAAACCAAATTGCTTTATTGAAAAGTGTGAAAGCACAGGAAAGGTATAAAAAAAGTGAATTGAATAAAAAGTTTGGTGCATCTGCGGTTAATAAATTCCTTGGTATGGGTATTTTAACTGAAACCAAAGAGCATATAAACCGAGTTCCCTTTACTCCTTCAAAAGAAAATAAAGAAGTTCAGTTGACAACAGGACAGAGTAAAATCTTTCAGGAAGTAGAAGAGGTAGGAACGCATTTAATTTTTGGCGTTACCGGTAGCGGAAAAACAGAGATTTATATGCGTTGTATCAGCCGTTGTTTACAGCAAAATAAGGGGGCTATAATGTTAGTTCCAGAGATAGGGCTGACACCGCAAATTTTTGGTTTATTTAAGGCGCGTTTTGGGGAGAGGGTTGCCATTTTGCATAGTGGTTTGAGTAGTGGTGAACGGTTTGATGAGTGGCAACGAATACGAAAAGGAGAAGCGGACATAGTAGTGGGGGCTAGGTCAGCCATTTTTGCACCTTTGCAAAACATCGGGGTAATTATAATAGATGAGGAGCACGATGGCTCTTATAAAAGTGAAAGCAATCCCCGTTTTTATACACACGATGTGGCTCAATTTAGAGCAAAATACAATAATTGTCCGCTCATATTAGGTAGTGCAACACCTAGTGTTGAGAGTTTTCATCAGGCTGAGAGCGGAGAGTATAAGTTGCATCAATTACCCGTTCGAATCAATCATAAAGATATGCCTAAGGTGCAGATTGTAAATATGTGTAATGAACTCAATGCTGGTAATTCGGGAATGTTTTCAGCACAATTACAACTAGATTTAAAGGATTGTCTGAATAGTGGCAATCAGGCTATGTTATTTTGTAACCGCCGTGGTTTTGCCAGTTTTATGGTATGTCGCGAATGTGGGTGGACAGCAAAATGCGAGGATTGTGATTCTGCGTTAGTTTATCATAAGGAAGACAATCGATTAAAGTGTCATTTCTGTAACCGTAGATATAAAGCCTTTACAAATTGCCCTAATTGCAACAGTGCTTACATACGAATGGGCTCGATAGGAACCCAGCAAGTAGCCGAACAGTTGCGTAAAATGTTTCCAGAAGTGAAAATTTTTAGAATGGATTTTGATACAACACAAAGTAAAATGTCGCACGCGCAAATATTAGAAGAATTTTCTAAAACCAAGCCTAGCATTTTGGTTGGAACACAAATGATAGCAAAAGGTCACGACTTTCCTAACATAACTTTGGTTGGAATAGTCAATGCGGATATGAGTTTACATTTTTCAGATTTTCGTAGCACTGAGCGAACTTTTCAACTGCTTACACAGGTAGCAGGGCGAGCGGGGCGAGCGGATAAGATAGGAAAGATAATTTTGCAGACTTATGCACCTAATCATCCTGTTTATCATTATATGGCTAATTATAGCTACAAAGCCTTTTTTGAGCAGGAAATAAATATTCGAAAAACGGCAAAGTTTCCGCCATTTGCACAAATAATTCGCATACTTGCAAGTGGCAAGCAAGAGTCTGAGGTTCGAGATGTTGTTGCTAAAATGTATAAGGAGTTGGATGCTTTATATATGGCGGATAAGGAAGTTTTATTTTGTCAGGCTATGAAATCTCCTGTTAAAAGGATACAAAATCGATTCAGATATCAGATTTTAATGCGTCTAGGCAACAAAGGTGCGGATTCTTTGTTGGAAAAAATATATAATATAGTGGATAAATATACAGTAAATTCGGTTAGTGTTTTTGTGGAAATCAATCCTAATAATATGAGTTGATTTTAAAATCATAGATGGATTTTATGTATTAGAATGAGGGAAAATGGAAAGTTGCGGTTTATACATTCACATACCTTTTTGTAAGTCAAGGTGCAGTTACTGTTCTTTTACTTCTTTTGCTAATTGTGGAGATAGGATAGAAGACTATATTGAGGCAATAAAAAAAGAAATACTTTTTCATAAAAAGTATATTTTATTACCTCCAAAGAAAGATAAAATCAAGAAATATAACATAATAAAAAGAAAGGAAAAAATTGCAAAAGAGCCTGAGCAAATAACCTTTTTTCAAAACAAAAACAGTTCTATAACTCAAAATAAATTTCAAGTAGCACACTTAATGCCCTCATCGCACAGAACTTTGATTGTTCGTGAAAGCGAGGTGGCAAATTCTCAAAGCAATAATCAGACACTAGTTTCAGATGAGCACAAAAAAATTCCACACTTGCCTAATAATTTGCAGTTTAATTTAGAGAATGGTTCAGATGAATTTAAAAAGAAAATGAATTTATTGAATAGCAGGTTGGAAAAGGGGCTACAAAGAGTATATCAAAGAAATAAAAACTATATCCTTAAAACTATATATATCGGAGGCGGAACACCTTCAATTTTGTCCGAGGAGAGCCTTGTTGAATTGCTAGATTTTATCCGTGATAATTTTGTAATAGATTCAGCGTGTGAGATAACAGTAGAAGCAAATCCGGATAGTTTTACCTTATCGAAAGCAATGGCGTGGAAAAAAGCGGGTATAAATCGTATCAGTTTTGGCGTTCAAAGTGATGAGGATAAAGTGTTAAAAAAATTGGGAAGAGTGCATAATTTTGAGCAGTTTATCACCGCTATACATAACGCAAAAAAAGCGGGCTTTGATAACATTAACGCAGATATTTTATTGGGACTGCCCAACCAAACAACCGAACAGGCGAGGAAAACTGTGCAAAATATTGTTAGATTAGGGGTAACACACATATCTGCTTACGGGCTAATAGTGGAAAATGGGACTTCTATATGTAATAGCATAGCGAAAGGAGAAATCGTTCTGCCTAGTGATGAGCGGGCGGTGGAAATTTATAATGCCGTTGTTGATGAGCTTCAAAGTTCAGGCTTTTTCCGCTATGAAATCAGCAACTTCGCAAAAGTAGATAGTGAAATGGATGGAAATAAAAGTGATGCACTAGAAAATAAGGTGGGAAGTGATAGAGGGGATAGGGAAAACGCGGAATTTGTAGAAAATAAGGAAGCAACGAAAACTAATTTAAATGAGAATATGTTAAAGTATCAATGCAAGCACAATGTAAATTATTGGAGCAGGGGTGAGTTTTTGGGTGTGGGTTTAGGCGCGTATAGTTTTTTGAATGGTGAGCATTGGGAAAATACAGTGAACTTAGATGAATATATAAAAGAACCCTATATCCGCAGAAATATAGAGCCTGAAAGTAAAAAAACTGCTATGAATGAAACAATTATGCTTGCTTTGCGTTGCCAAAAAGGTTTGGATATGCTAAAATTCAATCAAACTTTCAATGTTCATTTTGAAAGAATGTATCAAAAGCAGATTAAAAAACTATCTGAAAACAATCTAATAAAAATAGAAGATAACCATTTGAAAATTGTTGATTTTGAAGTATCGAACTATGTTATCTCGGAATTTTTTTGTTAGATGTTACGAACCCTTTTCAAAAACGCAAGCGGTCAGATTTGATGTTGATATTTATAACAGTTTATCCCTTATGGTTTGGTTGGCTTTCTTAAAAGGTTTCATCGCAAAAAACATTACAAAACAATAGGTTTAGACATTAAGAGGTTTTATTCTGTTGGCTTGTTTTATCGCAAAGGATTTTTGTTCACAATAGTAATTTAATAATTAAAAGTTACTCAAATATCTTGAATCAAAATTAATCAAGCGAATTGAAAGAAAAGAATTTATTTGTTGTTTTTTCAGCAAGTGAGTTTTGCATAAATATTCATAAATATGAATAAAAAACAAACTTAAAAGAGGCGGAAATGAAAAAAATACTCATTGCACCCAGCACTGAACCTTGTCCTATAAAGGAGTTGACTGGCTATGTTAAAGACTTAGAAAAACAAGGAGCGGATTGGATACATTGCGACATTATGGATGGCAAATTTGTCCCTAAACGCACTTTTGATTATCTTATTCTTGCTTTTATCCGCAAGGCAACTTCTTTACCCTTAGATGTGCATTTGATGGTGAAAGAGCCTATGAAGATAGTGAAAGAGTATGTAAAGTATGGTGCTGATTTGATTACTGTTCATTTTGAGGTTTTTCGGGATAAGTTTGATTTGATAAATTCGCTGAAAGAGATAAGGAATATGGGCGTAAAGGTAGGTGTTTCAATTAGTCCGAAAACTTCTGTGGAAGTGTTGGGAAATATTCTTCACTATTTAGATTTAGTGCTTATAATGAGTGTTGAACCAGGGAAAAGTGGACAAGAGTTTATTAAAGACAGCCTTGTTAAAATTTCATATTTAAATAAAAAGAGAGCGGAACAGGGGCTGGACTTTTTGATTCAGGTAGATGGCGGAGTAAATACTACTAACGCTTCTATTATAGCAGTAAGCGGTGCGGATGTGTTAGTGTCTGGCAGTGTGGTTTACAACTCTGAGAACAGAGAAAAGACTATGGAAATTTTACGCGGTAAGAAAGGTATTGTTTAATTATTTTTTAAAATGTCATTAAATTATAAAGTGTATATTCTAAGACAATAAACAAGCATTCGGATAACAATGAAAAAAGAGTAAAGTATAGAGATATAAAGACTTACAAAGGGTGAGAGATACAAGAGCCAAGGGCAAAGGAGTAAGGTAACAAAAAAAGGGCATTTTTCATACATTACAAATAGGTATGGAGGTAATAATGCGAATTGTTTGTGTAAAATCGCCTAAATGGTTGAGTCAGTTGCTAAAAATGATGTTTTTTAAAAAGTTTATTAAGTCATAATACATAAAAAATCCGAACTTTTCGGGTTTTTATTTATACAATTAAGGGGTTATTAAGTTAGAATTTTTTCAAAGGTTGTTTGGTTTAAAAAGGTTTTCCAGTGAATGGTCATTCAGTTTAAAAAGGTTATTCAATGAAAGATTGTTCAGTGGAAGGTTGTTCTAATTATTCAGTCAAGGTTTTAGTTTTTCATTATTAGTTATTTTTTCAAAGGTTGTTCAGTTTAAGAGGATAGGGGATAAAAATGCAAATTTTTCATAATTTTTTAATCCTCTTTAAAAAGCCGGATATATGCTCCTTTATAAAACGCTTTCGAAAAGCCGTTTATGTGTTGCTTAATTTCTTAAACCCCTTAAAAGTCATACTATAAAAGAAAAAAAGTGCTATTAGCACTTTTTAGTAGCAGTTACTTATTTAACCGTTTAATTTTTTAAGACAACGAGTGCAAACAGTTTTTTTCACTGAATTGCCCTTTTCATTTTCAATATGTGCGGTTTGTAGGTTTGGTTGGCGAGGGGTTTTTGTTCTTCGTAAAACCCATTTACTTTGGCGTTTTACTTGATTACCTGCCATTTTAGTTTTGCCACATATTTCGCATTCTCTACTCATTTGAAAGCACCCCCTAAGTGTAGTTTTTTGAATTTTGTAAAGGTATTATAACACTAAAAAAAAAATAAAGCAAGGTATTTTTGAAATGTTTATCAAAAACACTTGATAAAAAGAGAATAATTTAGTAAAATATAAGAAATGTATTTTATACATTAAAATTAAGTATGAAGAGGAATATAAATGTCGGTTACAACTTCTAATTATTATGGCAAAATAACAATCTCTGATGAGGCTATCGCGACTGTCGCTGCATCCGCAGCGTTAGACTGTTGTGGTGTTGTTGACTTAGTAAGTAAAAAGTTGTCCGATAATTTTGCAGACTTGTTTAAAAAACAGCAACTGGGTAGAGGCATTAAAGTATTAACTAATGAAAATAAAATTTTTATTGACCTCTTTGTTATTTTGAAATATGGTGTATCCATAAGTGCGGTTGCCGAATCTCTGAAAAAGACTGTTAAGTATAAAGTTGAAGAGTTTTCAGGAATGATTGTAGATACCGTAAATGTAAATGTTGTAGGAGTTAGGGTCTAACCCTTTTCTCCTTTTCTTATTATTTCTAATTTAGTAGGTGTGATAAATGCAAAAAACTATAAATGGCGCTACATTCAGAAAAATGATTATAGGCGCTTATAATTATCTTGATAGTAATAAAAAATACATAGACTCTTTAAATGTCTTTCCAGTTCCCGATGGCGATACCGGGAATAATTTATGGTTGACTTTTAAGGCTGTTATAAACGAAGTAAATAATTGTTCAACTAACAATATGGACGCTTTGTGTGAGGCTTTTAGTAAAGGTGCTTTGAGAGGGGCTAGGGGAAACTCGGGTGTTATTCTTTCACAAATTATTCGGGGTATGGCAAGTGAGTTGATGCTACAACCTGAGATGACCACAAAGACTTTTGCCTCTTCTATGAAAAATGCTTCCAGAATGGCATATAAAGCAGTTGCTATCCCTAAGGAAGGGACTATTTTAACAGTAATTCGTGTAATGTCTGAGAGTGCGGAAAGTGCGGCGAAAAAATTCTCAGAATTCGAAGATTTTTTCAAGCATATTTTATCTACGGGTGAGGAAATACTGGAACAAACCACTGAAATGATGCCAGTTTTAAAGGCTGCTGGCGTGGTTGATGCGGGTGGACGCGGGCTTTTAACTATGTTTCACGGCTTTTATAAAGGTTTAACTAATGATGGCGATTTAACTGTTCAAATAGATGAAGTGGCAAAGAAAGTTGAAGAAATTGAACAATTCCATATAAATTTTGAAGATTTAGCCGAGATTGAGTTTGGCTATTGTACCGAATTTAAAGTTATTCATATAAATAAGAAAACCACTGAGTCTAATATAGACAAATTGCGTGAAAAATTGATGGCAATAGGTGATTCGGTTATATGTGTTGGTGATTTATCTTTAATAAAAATTCACGTGCATACAAATGAACCTAATCGCGCTTTAAGTCACGCGTTAGAATTAGGTGAAATTGATGATATCAAAATAGAAAATATGTTAGAACAAAACCGAGAATTGAAAGAAAAGCAAGCAAAAATGCGGCAATCACAAAAACCTTTCGGTATGGTGGCAGTTGCTGCGGGTAAGGGTATCGCGACAGTTTTTAAAGATTTAGGCGCGGACCACATCATTGAAGGCGGGCAAACAATGAATCCTAGCGCTGAGGATGTAGTTCAAGCGGTGGAAAAAGTGCCGAGTGACCACGTTTTCGTGTTTCCTAACAATAAAAATATCATTTTAGCCGCTGAGCAAGCGCAAAATTTGACCAAAAAATTTATACACGTTATACCGACAGTTTCTATTCCTGAGGGTGTTTCTGCTATGCTTGCCTTTAATATGGACGGAACTTTGGAGGAGAATTTAGAGGCGATGAACACAGCGATGGGAGAGGTGTCTAGTGGAGCAGTTACCTATGCCATTCGTGAAACGCACGTAGACGGATTTGATTTAAAGGAAGGGGATATCATAGGTATCACAGAGGGGAAAATAACTGCAAAAGGCGATTTAATCAACGAAACCACCATAAATTTGGTGGAAAAAATGTTGGATGAAGATAAGATAAATATTACACTTTTTTATGGAAAAGATGTTAAAGTAGAGGATGCCGAAAAATTACAACAAACTTTAACTAAAAAATTCCCACAATGTGAAATAACAGTAATTGAGGGTGGACAACCTGTTTATTACTATATTTTATCCGTAGATTAAAAAAGGCTTTTTTGGCGTTATCCGATTGATTGCTTAAAGTTAGAGGGCAATCAACTTGAACTTTGAGTATGAGTTGAGCGATTTGAACTTTGGCTGGTTAGGGTTATATGCTTGCGTTATCCGACTGATTGCTTAAAGTCTTGTAAGGCAAGCAAATTGACTTTGGCTTATAAGGTTTATAATAAGATTAGAAAAAGATACCTAAGACAATAAACATAGATTATATAAAGTTAACAAGAAAAGAGTTAATGTAATGTTAACAAGTAAAAATTATATAAAAAAAGAGTTATATTAAGATTATAGGTAAGGTTTATATAAAAGTTATAAAAGTTAATACAAGACTGATAAAAAAGTTATAATAAAAGGTAGTTTGACTACTTTTTTATTTTTATAATCGGATAATACCAAGTTTGATAGGTGCTATTATGCTAT
>CAYJAI010000009.1:17209-26500 GCA_964368395.1 uncultured Christensenella sp.
ATAATCGGATAATACCAAGTTTGATAGGTGCTATTATGCTATAAAAACCAAGCATCAATAAGTGGCTATTATGCTATAAAATATAAGTATTAAGTGTGTTGATTTTGGGTTATAGTATGCTAAAATTGTCATATTTTTTTGACTATATTTTTGAAGGTTATGTGCAAATAAAAAGAGCCCATATAGGCTCTTTTTGGTGTTATCTGACTATTTACTTGATGTCTTAGAGGTCAAACAACTGGAACTTTGGCTTGATTTTGATACGCTACCTTTCGTTCCTTTTGTTCCCTTACTTCCTTTGCTTGAACTGCTCTTGTAGTTCATCTTACTTTGAGCATCCACGCCTTTGGATTTTGATGTTTTAGACATTTTTCCACCACCTTTTAGCAAGCATTTACTGCCTACATTAGTATTATGTGCTATTGTTCATAAATCTTTATATGAAAATAATGGAAAAGGTCTAATAATTACTTGAATTGTTTCATTTTTGCTTTTGACTAATATTGCTTTTGAGTTTTATTTATCTATATTAACTTTAAAAATTAAAAAACATCACTTATTGACCTCTTATCCAAAGTGGAGCAGTATAGCATAATTTTGCCTATATCCATTGATTTTGGAATTTCAACCTTGCACTTATTGTCCAAAATAAAACAGTATACCATAATGGGGGATACTGTTTTCTGAAAATTTTAAAAATAATACTTGCTGAACTTTCCAACTAAAAGTATACCAAAGGAATTGCTTTTTGATGTTTTTAATACTTTTATTGTCTAAAAGGTAATTAATATTACCTTCTGAAAATTTTAAAAATACTATTTGCTGAACTTGAACCTGAGGCAAAAGTGTTTCTTTTTCGGTGGTGTATTAAGTCAAAAATTAAAGTTACCCCAATTGCTAACATAACATCATCTGGTGCTGAAACATCTATTGAATAGGAGTCTGCCAGTTTGAAAAACTTTTTGCTCACAGAGGCACGAATGTTGTCTTCTTTATCCATCAAAGAGAAAGAGAAGGCTATAATATTACCTTGAATATTGAAAATTTGACCTTCATTTACTCCGGATTTGCCAGTTATTTTGTAACGCGGAACAAAAGGCACAAACTTTCTTTTAACCACATAAAGCAAGTTGTCATTTGCGTCCAAAATATCCCAACGCGGTAAAAATCTCCAATATCTTTTCTTTAACTTTAATAGCGGATTGTCTGCCATATCATAAATAGTAAGTCGTTTTAATGCGTTAACATTCGTTCTTATTTCAAAAACATCGTTATCATTTTCGTCTTTAATGGTGTATTTATCTCCCCACACATTAAAAAGTTTCTGGTTTATAAAAAATTCCATAATTTTCTCCTTATGTTTTGAACATTATACTTTTAAAACTTTTTTTTTGCAAGCAATTAGTGCTTGATTCCTAAAAACTTATAAGACAAATATTTTTTAAATGAGGTTGTTTTGGGATACTTGATTTTCACTTCAAGTCTTGATTTCTTAAATAATACCGGCTTTATGTGGCTAAAAGCGTATAGTGATTGTATCCCGTGATATGCCCCCATACCACTTTCGCCCACTCCACCAAAGGGTAGGGTGTGTGTCCCGACCTGCATTACCGTTTCGTTTATGCACAGGCTTCCAGAGTATGTTTCTTGAATAACTTTGCTCATAGTCTGCTTATTTTTACCGAAATAATATAGCGCAAGAGGTTTGTCTTTTGATTTTATATATTCCAAAACGCTATCCAGATTCTCGTATTTTATTACAGGCATAATAGGTCCGAAAATTTCCTCCTGCATAACGGCATCTTTATAGTTAACATCAAACATAATTGTTGGCTCTATAAGGCGTTTTTTCACTCTGCCACCACAAAAAAGTTTTGATTTATCTATCAAGTTCTTAATACGCTCAGTATGTTTTTCGTTTATTATAAAAGGAAAGTCACCGCTAATTTTGCCATCTTCATAATAAAAATCTTTTATTTGCTGTTTTGCCAGTTTTAAGAAATCATCGTATATATTACTATGCACCAAAACATAATCCGGGGCAACGCAAGTTTGTCCTGCATTTAAAAACTTACCCCAAACAACTCTACGAACAGTTGCTTTTAGGTCGCAATCCTCATCAATTATGCAAGGTGATTTTCCTCCTAACTCTAAAATAACGGGGCAAAGATGCGCACCTGCTTTTTGTTGGACTATTTTACCCACATCCTTGCTTCCTGTGAAAAAGATTAGGTCAAATTTTTGTTCTAATAGTGCTTGATTTTGCTCCCGTCCGCCCAGTGTGACAGCAATGTATTGTTCATCAAAAACAGCAAGAATCTTTTGTATACAGTCAGAAACCTTAGGGGAGTAGGCACTAGGTTTTACCACCGCGGTATTTCCGCAGGCTATTGCACCAACAAGCGGAATCATCGCCAACTGAAAAGGATAGTTCCACGGCGACATAATTAAAACCTGCCCCAAAGGTTGAGGAATTAAACGGGCTTTGCTCGGAAAATTGTTTAGACCGCCTTTTGCTTTTTTCCCTCGCATAAACTTAGCAAGGTTTTTCTTCATAAATTTTATCTCACTTAAAACCAAACCTACTTCGGTGGTGAAAACATCAAACTCCTGTTTGTTGAAGTCCTGTTTAAAAGCGCTGAGTAGAGAGTCAATGTTTGCCATAATTGAATGTTTTAGTTTTTCAAGTTGCTGTAATCTGAAATCCAAATCTAGCGTTTCATTTGTTGCGAAAAACTTTCTTTGTTTCTCTAAAACTTTGACTATACTTTCCATATTCACCTCTAAATTATTATACTATAAATCTGTCCTTTTATTATAGCAAAAATTACTATATAAGTAAAATATATAATTATTTATTTCTATTACCTTCCTTACCTGTTACCTTATTGTGAGCACTTATTTAAGTTATTTAAAAATTGATTTATTGATTTTATGATTAAATATCCTTTACAATAAACTTTTTTATAGGTATAATATGAATTATTGTGTGTTTCACGATGGAATAAAATATTAAAAAAAGCAAAATCAACGAACTGATGTATGGGTTATTCTTTACTTTATATTTGATTGATGTATATAATTTGTGTCACAAAAAAGAATAAAAGGAAAAGGCTATATGAAAATAATTGAAGAGATAAAAAATTGTTTACATTACCAAAGAGCAAAACTTTGCACGAAGCAAAATATTTATAGAAAAATGAGTTTACAAAAAAATGATAACATTTGGGAGTTTACAAATGGAATTAAATTTAACTTACCTCATTACCCATACGATTTAATTTCAAGACAGATTGTATTCTATAATAATTTTTATGAGTTCAATATATTAAAATTATTAGATAAATATATCCCTAAAAATGCCATTATATTGGATATTGGGGCAAATATCGGAAACCATTCTGTTTACTGGGCTTCAAAAGGTGCTAAAAGCATACATTCCTTTGAGCCGATGCTGCAAACATACCGATGTTTAGTGAAAAACATAGATTTGAATGGTATGGATAAAGTTATAAAACCTTATAACATTGGACTTGGGAATGTTAAAACAGCGGGAGAAGTTTCAAATAACTTTGCTAACAATATAGGGGCTACTCAAATAAAAGAGGCAGAACCTAATGGTCTTTTTAATATAAAAATAGAGCGCTTAGATGACATTGATTTAAATGAGAAGAAAATAGACTTTGTAAAAATAGATGTTGAATACTTTGAGACTAAAACCCTTGATGGTATGAGAGAAACTTTAAAAAAATATAGACCGTCGGTATTCATTGAAGTTTTTGCTCGGAATCGCCGATTTGTTAAGAAGTTTTTTAAAGAACTCGGGTATAAAAAGCCGCAAAGGTTTGCTGATGCTAACTTTTTGTTTTTACCATAATATTGTTTATTTTGGAAAAAACTCCGTTCAAACTAGGATGAAAAATAAAAAAAGACTATACAAAAAGAGTGTAGTCTTTTTTTTATTTTGTGCCAGAGATTGGCTCGAACGGATAGGGGGCTCCTGAAAAATTAAGCCTTTCATTAACAAAGTATAAGGGGGTAAGTGTCTGATTAACAAAGTATATGTAAATTGTATCTTAGGAATGTGAATTATAAATCAATTTTAATATTCAAGTAAAATAGTGAACTAACCGCAAACATTCGTGAATATATTAAAACATTGAAAAATGAAGTTAATCAGTTCTAAGGTGTAATCAAACATTGATATTTTGATTAACTTTTTTATATAACATAACAACAAAAATGATATAAAATGTTCAGCGAAATAGTAAATCATTAACTGTAATATTCTAATAACATAACAACAAAAATGATATAAAAAGGTTCAGCGAAATAGTAAATCATTAACTGTAATATTCTAAATAAAAAAAATCACCTCTTATAAAGTGGTGATTTTTTTATGGAGCGGGAGACGGGACTCGAACCCGCGACTTTCACCTTGGCAAGGTGACGCTCTACCAGCTGAGCCACTCCCGCAAAATAAAATTTTCAATAATGATATATTTAATTGAAATAACAGTGTGAAAGTTAAACTTCAAGGTTAGATAGATTTTTCAGCGTTAAACTTAAAGTTCATAGATTGCTTGTTTGTTCGCGTTTCTTAAATACAAACACTTAAACTTAATCCTTGAATTCAACAAATTCCCTATTGTTGTTTATCATTTTTAAAAGCCAGCATTTAAAGTTATAGGCAATTATTTTACTTCTATAAATTGTTGATGCAAAGATAAACCTTGTATCAAATGGTGGGAGTTATAGGACTCGAACCTATGACCCACTGCTTGTAAGGCAGGTACTCTACCAACTGAGCTAAACTCCCATTTGCGTATAAAACAATTATATGTTAACAGATAATATACTAAAAATCAAGCGATTTTTTAATTTTTTCAAATATTTTAATTATAAATATTCAAAAACACTTGCAAAGCATATACTATTTATGGTAAACTACAAAAGTTCAATCCTGAAAGGTTAAACAGATGGGAGTAGTTAACTTTGTGGCGCCATAGCCAAGTGGTAAGGCCAAGGTCTGCAAAACCTTCATTCACCAGTTCAAATCTGGTTGGCGCCTCCATTGCCGAGGTGGCGGAATTGGTAGACGCAAGGGACTTAAAATCCCTCGGGAGCAATCCCGTATCGGTTCAAGTCCGATCCCCGGCACCATATAAAAAATACTTTTCTTTTAAAGGAAGGTATTTTTTCTTTTAAATCAATAATACTTTATCAAATTAGAAAATTTGTTTTACTTTTTTAGTTGTATATGTTATTCTTTTCATATAGATATGCTGTATTTAAGAGAGAAACTGATTTTATGTTACAAGGTGAAGGGCGTTACGCGGTATGCTGTATAGAGGACTGAACACATTTTGCGTTATCAAGGTAAAGTTGTTATGTTTTACACAATAATGGTATGCTTGTATTTAAGAGTAAAACAAATTTTGCGTTATGAGGTGAAGTGCTTTACGCATAATGATATGATTAACAGATTTGCGTTATATTGCGGTTTACCTTGATGTCTTACAGTCTGGCTCATTGAAATATTCGATTTTTCTCTTTTAGCATCTACTTTTTAATATTTATGGGGGAATGAGATTGATTATATTGGGTGTTGACCCCGGCTATGGTTTGGTCGGATTTGGAGTTATAGAAAAGGATAATACGGGAGTGAAAGCGCTTGATTTTGGTGCTATTACCACTCCCAAAGAAGAGCCTTTATCCCAAAGATTGAAAACGATTTCTGAATGTATGCATATTTTAATAGATAAGTGGAGTCCGGATGAAATGGCGGTTGAAAAGTTGTTTTTTAACCAAAATGTCACTACCGGAATACCAACAGCACAGGCTAGGGGGGTTATACTTTTAGCGGGGCAGGAGCGAGGTCTTCCTATATATGAGTATACACCGCAAAATATAAAAATAGCACTAACAGGTATGGGAAGAGCGGACAAGGGACAAATACAGTTTATGGTAAAGACTTTATTGAAATTACAGGAAGCGCCAAAACCAGATGATGCAGCAGATGCCTTGGCGGTTGCTATATGTCACAGTCAAACTAATTTAAAAATGAGCGGGCAAGCATAGCGAGTAAGAAATAAGCAAACTTTTTAAGGCAAGGCAAGAGTAGTGAGTAATAAACAGTAACGCTTTTTAATGTAAGGCAAGAGTAGTAAGTAAGAGGTAAGTAAACTTTTTAAGGTAAGGCAAGCGTAATAAGCAATGGACAAACGCACTTTTAGAAGTAGGGCAAGCATAAAAGCAAGGGGTAAACATTTTTTCAAGGGAGTAGAGGCAGTCAATTAAAGTTTAGTTGTTTATATTCTATTCAATGAAGATAACACAATGCTAAAAATATATAAAATGGAGTTAATATGTTTGGTTTTATAAAAGGAATAATAGCCTATAAAAACAATAATATTGTTATTTTGGATAGCAATGGAGTTGGGTATGAAATTATTGTTTCCAGCCTTTGTTTTAATAGCATAGGAGAGATGGGGGAAGAGGAAAAGTTGTGGACACACTTTAATGTTCGTCAGGATGAAATGACCTTAATAGGCTTTCAGGATATGCAGGAAAGAGAGGTTTTCAGAAAATTGATTTTAGTTAATGGGGTAGGTCCTAAAATGGCATTAACTATTCTAGGCGGAATAAGTGCGCAGGATTTGACTGTGGCTATTGCTACGCAACAAAGTGATTTTTTGAAAGGCATAAAAGGGGTGGGAACAAAAATACGCGAACGCATTATGCTTGAACTCAAAGAAAAAATGGAGAAAATCAATGTTTCAAATATGCGTTCAGACACCGAAACCCCTAAACTTTCTTTATTTGATAATGCAGTAAATATTTTAATGGATTGGGGCGTTCAGAGAACGGTAGCAGGTCAAATTATTCGCGAAAATTTAACTGAGGAAGATACTTTGGAAACATTATTATCAAAAGCGTTTAGAGATATGGGCAAATAAAAGTTATCCATAAAAAACAAGAAAAATTTATAAAAAGCAAAACAATTTATAATTTTGCCAGAAGAAATTCCTTAATTTATAAGCAAGTGAAGATTAAAGTAGGTAAAAACTATCCAGTGTGTTAAAATAAAGGCAACAGAGCAAGCCCCATTAGAGATGTAAGAGCGTGTTAGAATAATACAGCAAAACAAAATTTATCCAAAGATGCAAGAGTGGGCAAAACTCAGGGGTTAAGATAAATAGTAGGCTAAGGATAGTTAATAAATATTTGATAAAATATAAATGTAGGCTAAATATAAGGTAGGTTAAGAGAATAAACATTGGGTGCGGAATAAAGGACAGTGTAGCAAGGAGAGGAAAATGAACCAGGAAAATTTTATTACCAGTTCTAAAACAAAAGTGGATGAACTTATAGAGGTTAGTTTGCGTCCCGCGAATTTAGTGGAGTATATTGGTCAGACTAAAATCAAAGAAAGTGTTCAAATATATATTGAGGCAGCGAAAAATCGTGATGATGCTTTGGACCACGTGTTGCTTTTTGGACCGCCCGGACTAGGGAAGACAACTTTGGCTCATATTGTAGCAAATGAGTTAGGCTCTCAAATACGCATAACTAGTGGGCCTGCTATATCTCACGCAGCCGATTTGGCTGCTATTCTAACAAATTTAGGTAAGAATGATGTGCTGTTTATAGATGAAATTCATAGGCTTAACCATTCGGTGGAGGAAGTTCTTTATCCGGCTATGGAAGACTTTGCACTTGATTTTGTGGTAGGCAAGGGGCCCTCTGCTAAAAGTGTGCGTATAAAATTGCAACCATTTACCCTCATTGGTGCTACCACGCGTGCGGGAATGTTAACCGGACCTTTGCGTGACCGTTTCGGAGTGCTGGGGCGTTTAGAGATGTATTCAGATGAGGAACTAGCCACCATTTTGAAGCGTTCGGCTGCTATTTTAGGGGTGCAAATTGAAGAGGATGCTCGATTTGAAATTGCTCGCCGTTCGCGTGGAACACCTCGTATTGCAAACCGCTTATTGAAAAGAGTAAGAGATTATGCCGAAGTAAAGGGGACAGGAAAAGTTACTTTTGAAATGGCAACTCTGGCACTTGCTATGATGGAAATTGATGATATAGGGCTAGACAGTGTGGACCATAGGTTGTTGAATGCTATCATTGATAAATTTAACGGTGGGCCAGTAGGCTTGGACACCTTATCCGCTTCGACAGGGGAGGAGGTAAGCACTATTGAAGAGGTTTATGAGCCGTATTTGATGCAGTTAGGTTTTATGGCACGCACCAGTCGCGGAAGAGTTGCTTTACCGCGTGCATATAAGCATTTAGGTAAAAATTTGGACCTTGAAAGAGAATATGAGTTGAAAAAATTAGAAAAAGAATAATTCAATCTGCTATAAAGTTTTATATTGTGCGTGTGCCCCTCTACTAATTTGCTTGGCACAAAATTAGAGATTTTTAGTTTTGTCTTTTGATAGCAAATTCTTTACTTCTACTAATTTACTTGGACAGAAATTATAGATAAACTAATATAAATAAGTCTTAAAAAGTAAGGTAATGTATAGATAAAATCAGTATAAAATAGAAAATGTAAAAAGCATACAAGAAAACAAGCCGAAAGCCTTGTTTTTATTTTCTTGTTTTTTATTATAGGTAATGTTTAAGCATAAGGTTGATTACAAGTTTTTGGATTCAGTTTTTGTGTTATTATGTAGAAGTCACAAAAATTTTAATAAAACCCTTAAATCTGCTTGCCAGTTTTGTATAAAGGGTGTATAATTGGGTATAAAGTTAAAGGAGTTAATTATGAGTTTTTCAATGTTGGCAGAAACAGGTTTTTTTCAACAATACTGGATTATATTTTTATTGTTGGGTTTAATCATAGTAATGTATGTGGTAAGTTTTTTACGCCGTAAAAAGTATTCGGAACAAACGCAACAAATGCTTGGAGAGTTAAAACCTGGAACAAAGGTTAAAACATATAGTGGTTTTTATGGAATCATAGTTTCTATAAAGGAAACAACAGATGGCAAAGTGATTTTGCTAGAAATGGGTGAGGGTAGCAAAGTTAGTTATACCACAGTAGATGCAAATGCTGTGTATGGGGTAGATAGGAAAGAAGATGTTGTTTACGATAAAGAGGGCAACATAATTGTTCAAGAGGATAAAAAGGAAATTAAAGCCTCTGCTGAAAAAGAAAAGGCTATAAAAGAATTTGAGGGCGAAGCAAAAAAAGAACAAACACCTAAGGCTGTTTCTAATGTAAAAAAAGAACAAACACCTAAGGCTGTTTCTAATGTAAAAAAAGAACAAACACCT
>CAYJAI010000010.1:0-25814 GCA_964368395.1 uncultured Christensenella sp.
GTTTAATATATAACCACTGCAATATCTAGATTGCTTGCTTTTATATCTTCACTAAGGCATAAATCAAAAAGCCCAATAACACCAAAAAGATAAACTGGTATCTATTAGAAAACTTTGTTAAAGAGTTCTTAGGCAAATGAATAAATCATTTATTATTTAGTCGAAAATAAAAAATTAGGCTATCCTTTGTGGACGCCTAATTTTTTATAACTTGTTTTTGTATTTGCGCACTAGAAGAAGTTTTGTTTTAATGATAAACATATTCCTACTAATATTTTGGGTTGTCACCTACTCTTTGCTTAATGCCTTAAAGGATAAGCAATTTAAATTTTGGCTTGTTTCGTTTCTATCTTGTATCTGCCTAAATTATTTGTTTAATAAACATTGAAAATATAACCTTAAATTTATATATTAATTCTCCTCTTTTGCTTTACTTTGTAAATTTTTTATAATTAGTTTTCCTCTTTTGGCTTGCTTTGTAAGTCTTTTATAAATTGAAAGCATTGATTTTTAGAAACGCCTACCGTGGTGGTTAGAGGTCTACTTTTTGAATTATCCATTATTGCATTCCAAGTGGCTGGCCCAACTATCCCATCTACCACCAAGCCATTTTCAGCCTGAAACTCTCGAACCGCATTTTCTGTTCGGTTGCCAAATATACCGTCAATCACTCCCGGGTCATACAGTTTTGAATAAAGTTTTCTCTGCAAATATTCCACTTCCGCACCTATGCTACCCTTTCTCAAAGTGCGGTTTTCAGGGTTAAAATTATTTAATTTGCCCCAAGTTGCTGCGCCAACTATACCGTCCGCTGTTAGGTTGTTTGCTTGCTGAAAAGATAGCACTGCGTTTTGAGTATTGTTACCAAATATGCCATCAACAGCACCTACACTATACCCATTCATCTTCAATAAAAATTGCAAATAACGAACTAGCCTTCCACTTGAACCTCTTCTGAGCGTTTGGAAAACATCTTCTTCTAGCGGAATATAACGAACATTCAAATAGTTGCAAACTCCACCACAAGCCCCTCGACCAACCTTAGCCTGAAAATCAGGGTCCAGCATCAATTTTGCCTCTTCAAAATTAGTCATAAAACCCGCCTCTACTAAGATAGAGCGCGTATTTACCGAACTTAACATAGCCACATCCAAAGTTTTCACTCCTCTCCCCCTTGTCTGGATAGCATCCAGCACAGCATCGTATACCGCATACGCCAAAGCACGCGATTGCTCTGAGTATACATTTATTGGGGAATAGAAAACTTCCATACCGCTAACATTATTAAAAGAAAGCCCATCACCATACGCATTATAGGCAAAAGTAACTAATAAAGTAGGGTTGGCTCGGTTTACAATCACCACCCTTGAAGATATAGATAAATCTTGTCTATTCGGCTTAACATCCAGAATATTAAAACCTATACGCAAACAATCGGCTAGAAAGTAATTTTTAGCCATATAGTTAAATTCATTTTCATATATCGCTCTATTTATGTAGGGTATAACAGGTGTTCGCTTCCCCAGTGTGGGGGGCATAACTCCGTGTTCATCATTTCCTGCAATTAAAAAATTACCTGCATTATTATATACCATAAAATCTCTCCGTTTTAAGAGTCTTTTATGGTGAATTCATATAAAATGTTAAAAATTATGCTAAAAAATCCATTTCCTGTTCTCTTTCTTCATTTGAAGCCTTAGTTAAATCTTTTTGGTTTTGAGAGTTTAATGCCTCTAAATATTCAGCCCATTCTCTTTGTATTCTCTGGTCTACCGCACTAAGTTTCTCCATTTTCTCTTTTTCTAACACAATTTTTCTCCTTTGTAATTACATCATTAAGAATTGAAAGATAAAATAACAAATAGCAATGGAAATACTGAAAGCAAAATAATGGCTGGCAACAAAGACTCTAAAAAACTACCTCAAAAGAAAGTTTTTGGTGTTGATATATGGTGTCGGAGAAGGGACTTGAACCCCCACGGTTTCCCACTAAGACCTGAACCTAGCGCGTCTACCAATTCCGCCACTCCGACACGCCAAAACATTGTAGCACAGCACAAACTCAAAGTCAATTAAAAATTAAAAATCACAATGGCAAACAAGCAATTAAAATTAAATCTCCATCGCTTAAAAAATTGAGCATCAATTTAAATCTCCATCGCCAAATATTCTAAACATTAAAAAATAACTGCTAAACATTTTGGACATAAACCTCAGAGATAAACAACCTCAACCGCAAAAATATTCTGAAAACAAAGGACACCCACAAAGGCATATTAAAGCAAAGGACAACCGCTAAAATATATGAGATTAAACCTCAACACTAAAATATCCTAGGTTAAATTAAATGCTAAATATACTCTGAAAATAAAACCTCAATCGCTCAAAACAATTAACAACTTGAAAGTTAAAAACTAAAACATTCTTTTCAAGTGTTTTGAATGTTTTAGTTTTTTGTTTTACCTTATTGTTTACTCGTGCGGACAAGCAATAAGTTTTTTTATGTCCCTTTTTTATGATATGAACAAATAAAACTTCTTATATTGTTTAAACTTGTTGTCAGTTTTAGGTTGCAACAAACATTACATTCAAGCATTGTTTCTATTGCTTTTTTGTGTTACAAACGCTTTTGAGTTTAATTACTTATTTTGTGTTGAATATTTTTTATAATCGCAAAATCTATACAAAACTCTACGCTATTGCCTTGCCTCTATTTTTTCTTCTGTTTCTTTTTCTTTTATGCTCACACTCACCGCTTGTGGTGTGTTCTTATTTATTATTTTTTTAGCCACTGGTATAATAAGACCTCCCACCGCGTTGCCCACTGTTATAATGAGAATCCAACCTATCGCCTTCCAGCTCCAAGCATCTGCAAAGGAGAAGTAAAACATATCCGCTATACTGTGCTCGAACCCGCATAAAACAAACACCGAAACACCAAAGAAAAGACTGAGATATTTACCTATTTGGTGCTTGTTGTTTTTAAAACCATCTACTGCTACATAAATCATAATGTTACAAAAAATCGCCAAAATAAAAACACTATACCAAGTATCCGCAAGTTTTGTGTTGGCTACATTAGTTATCAAGGACTGAACATCCGCATTTTGTAACAACCTTGTTCCTTGAAGTATGTATCCAACAAATAATGCGCCAATAAAGTTTCCCACCCAAGTTATGGCCGTTGTTCCTAAAAACTTTTTATCATTATCTAACACATAGCACACTTTGCCGGTATACAAATTAAAATTAAAAGTAAGAACAATAAACAGACCTACCACAAAGAATAATGAGCCCACAACTCCGCCCCCAGCAAGCAAATAAGCAAGTCCACCTAAACTAATACTAACTCCTCCCAAAATTCCTAGAATAAAATCATTGCCCCACTCTTTCCACAAATTCAATCGGGACTCCGTCTTACTTATTTTCATAAAATTCCCCTTTAATTCCATTTATCATCAGTAATGATAACAACTTCGTTATTCTGAAAAGTTTTTGATAAATCTATTACTCGTTGGTTGGTTGAACCCTTAAACTTTAAGTTATAATCGCGTAAATCTTCTTTAAAAGCACCATCTATCAAAATATCTGCTGTTTGCAACAATGAAACAGCCCCCTCCAAAACGCTATTCTGCAACTCTTCAAAGGTATAACCAGTATATATGGCCAAATTTAGCCCTAGGTTTTTTATCTCTTTTGCTAAGGGTAGCAAGGCTTCTGCCTGTATCATAGGCTCACCACCGCTAAAAGTAACTCCATCCAACAAAGGATTTCTTTTTATCTTATCAAAAACATCCTGCCATTCATACAGAGTTCCGCCCTCAATAGGCTGTGTGTGTGGATTATGACACCCCGCACAACGGCGAGGACAGCCTTGCGTAAAAAGGACAAAGCGTATCCCCGGCCCATCTGTTATGGACTCCTCTATCAAGCCTGAAATATTTATTTTACACTCCATGCTTAACCCTATCTCTTTCTTCTGCTCTTTTTGCATCGTTAAAGCGCTCCAAAGTTCCCACCAAGTATCCCGTTATTCGGCGGATTCTTTCGAACTTAACACCTTCCGCCCCCTCTTCTCTTTTACACTTTGGACAAGCCTTACCTATAATACCGTTATAGCCACAGACAGGGTCACGGTCTACTGGGTGGTTTATAGAGCCATAACCAACTCCGCTATCTTTCATACAACGAATAATCTTTTCAAAGGCATCCAAATTGTTGTTGGTATCTCCATCTAGTTCCACATAAGTGATATGCCCTGCATTCGTAAGAGCGTGATAAGGTGCTTCCAGTTTAATTTTATCAAAAGCATTTACTTTATAAGAAACAGGAATATGAAAACTATTAGTATAGTATTCTTTATCTGTAATTCTCGGGATAACTCCAAATGTTTGTTTGTCTAACTCTGTAAAACGCCCACTTGTTCCCTCAGCCGGGGTGGCTAATAAAGTAAAGTTTAACTTCATTTTTTGAGCCAAATCATCTAAATATTTACGCATAAACCCTATGATTTCTAGCCCTAGTTTTTGAGCCTCTTCACTTTCACCGTGATGTTTTCCAGTAAGCGCAATCAACGCCTCGGCTAATCCTATAAAACCAACCGATAAAGTTCCGTGCTTCAAAACCTCACCTATAACATCTTCCGAACCTAATTTATCTGAATCTAACCAAACACCTTGCCCCATTAAAAATGGATAATTTTTCACCTTCTTTTTAGATTGTATAGCCAAACGGTCTAGCAGTTGGTCTGTTACTAAATTCAACTTACTTTCAAGGTCCTCATAAAACTTGCCTAAATCTTTCTTGCTGTTTATAGCCATTCGTGGCAAGTTTATGGTGGTAAAACTCAAATTACCACGCCCAAAGGATATTTCACGGGTGGGATCATAAGCATTTGCCAAAACACGCGTTCGACAACCCATATACGCAACTTCGGTTTCTGGATGTCCCTCTTTGTAATATTTAAGGTTATATGGTGCATCAATAAAGGAAAAGTTCGGGAACAATCTTTTTGCACTAACGCGTATTGCTAACTTGAAAAGGTCATAGTTAGGGTCACCCGGATTATAGTTTATTCCCTCTTTCACTCTAAAAATACTGATAGGGAAAATAGGAGTTTCTCCACAACCTAAGCCCGCTTCAACCGCTAATAAAAAGTTTTTTATTACCATTCTTCCCTCAGGGGAGGTGTCCAAACCAAAATTTATAGAGGAAAAAGGAACTTGCGCTCCTGCACGGCTGTGCATAGTGTTCAAGTTGTGAACGAAAGCCTCCATACTCTGATAGCAATCGTTATCTGTTTCCTTCTCGCTATATTCGGTAGCAAACTTTTTAACTTTGGCAAAACTTTCATCCTGAATATCTTTAAAAGCCTGACGCTCTAAATGGTCATACTTCTCATCACCCGCTAAACAAGGTGATGCTCCTTCTTTCTCAACAATACCGCGAATTGTGGCTTTTATCTCCTCATTTGTTAAACTGCCATCTACCAACAATTTGTATGCTTTAAAAAAGTTTTTGATATAATTTTTACGATAAGTTTTAACAATTCCGGCTTGCATCCCATAATCAAAATTAGGAATACTCTGACCACCGTGCTGATCATTTTGGTTTGCCTGAATTGCTATACAGGCTAAGGCGCTGTATGTTCGGATATCATTCGGCTCACGCAAAAATCCGTGTCCAGTGCAAAAGCCATCCTTAAACAACTTTTCTATATCTATCTGACAACAAGTTTCAGTTAAGGTGTAAAAGTCAAAGTCGTGGATATGAATATCTCCCGAACTATGCGCTTTTGCTTGTTCAGGTGTAAGTATATATTTAGCAAAGTAATCCTTCGCACCCTCTGAACCAAACTTTAACATTATACCCATAGGGGTATTTCCATCCACATTTGCATTCTCTCTTTTACAGTCACTCTCACTTGCATCTACTGAGTTTATCTCATCATATATACGCATTAAGCCTGTGCTCATTTCTCGCACTTTGGAACGCTTTGCACGATAAAGGATATACTCCTTAGCCACCTCGCTATATCCCTTGTCCATTAAAGTCCTTTCAACTATATCCTGAACAGACTCTACATCCGGAAGTTTATCCGAAAATTTAGACTCTATTTCAGCCTCTACTAATTTTGCAAGTTTATTGCAATCGCTAATCTCTGAACTGCCTATTGCATTCATTGCCTTTCGGATGGCCTTTTCAATTTTGGACGCATCAAAATCCACTAATCTACCATCTCTTTTCATAATTTGTTGAACCATAACTTCTCCTCCCATAATTTAGAACTTTTGTAATTAAGATCTTTTTGAGTATAACAAATACTATATATAGTGTCAACGGAAAGGTGGCAACACTATATATAGTGTTTTGTTTTTGTATATTATGCACAAATTTTCTAAAACTTTTATTTTTGAATTGACTTTTATATCTTTATGTGAAACAACGGATTTAGGTATAATCTCTTTGAATAATTTTCAAATATATGAATATTTATGAATATTTTAAAAATAAAGTCAGAAAAACAACTTTTTTAAAATAACAAAACACTTAAATTAAATTAAATAACCTAAAAAATTATCTAATATAAAAAAGTAAAACTCTTCCTTTTTTGCATTTTTTTTGTCTTTCACCTTTGCTTAATGTCTTATTAGAAACTTTTCATCCGCCATTTGCTTTGGTTGCATACATTATGAAAATTTTAATCATAAAGGTAACTTATAAAGGTTTGTTTGGTCTGCTTTATGCCTTAGCCTATACTTTTTCACTTGCTTGTGTTTTTCGTGTTATCCACTTTTGCTCCATACCTTGTAGAACTTTTCATCCGCCATTTGCCTTGGTTGCATATATCATAGAAACTTTTATCCTACTACCCCCCTCATTTGTCCTTTTACTATAATGAGGCAAACAAAAAAACGAGCAACTGCTCGTTTTAAAAACTTCTATATTATATTTCATCAATTTGAAACTTCATATGCATTAAAGTGCGAAGGCCTCTTCATTCTTTCGCGCTCTTTTGGAAGTATAATCTTCGCTTGAAGTGTGGCTTACGAATCCCAACACTTTGAAGCGGTCTTTTATGCCCTTTTGTAGTTGCGCATAACTTTCATTGCCTTCCCAAGCCTGATGTATTTTTTGAATTGCACCTTTAATGTCATTATTCTTTATGGCTTCCTGTGATTGTCTAAATTTTTCTTTTTGGCTAACACTTTCAAAAACATCTTCATTCAAAGCACCTGTCACTTTTTTGAACAACTCTTCTTTATGTTTATCAAAAGCAACTTCTTCCTTAGCGTCTATAATTAACATTTGCAAATCGCGGTCTTTGTTTACTATTTGATTTATTTCTTTATTTTCTATATCTTTGTCCATTCCAGCAACTGCCTTATTTATAAATGAAGGATAATTATATCTAAGGAAAGTTATCATAGCAACTTCCCTGCCATTAACTTTTTTAGGTTCTTCTATTCTATTTATTTGCCAACTATATGCTGAAAACAATTCTATTAAATTATTTGTATTTTTCGAAATCTTTATTCCTGCTATACTCATTTCTAACTCCTTTCCTTTACTGATACTAGTATAGCACAGTTTTTTAAGAAAGTAAATACCTTTTTTATCACTTTTTTATAGCGCTAGGATTTGGGTAATTTCCTTTTTATTGCATTTCGAACTTCACTATACCCCGTTTTGTTCTTTGTTTGTGCTTATATTAGCCTTTACTTTCCTCATCTATATCAAAGATATCTTGCAAACTTACTTCCTCATCTTCACCATTTGCGGGTGGTATTAGGTTGTCATACCCAGCATCTTTTGCCACTTTTATTGCTGTATCTAAGGCAGATTCATCTTTTTTAGCATTAGGCATAGATTTCTCCAAACTAGCAATTCTTGAATCAGAATCCATATTCGAAAAGGTGGTAATATCCCCACGCCAAAACACTGGAACATCTCCCAAAGGACCATTTCTATGCTTTGCAACACTCAATTCCATAGCACAATTCTGAGGAACTGCTTCATCCTCTCCCTCCTCCTGAGGGCGATAGATGAACATAACAATATCTGCATCCTGCTCAATAGCACCACTCTCACGCAAATCACTCAATATAGGACGGCGATCTTTGCCCTTTCTACTTTCAACTGCACGATTTAACTGACTAAGCACTAAGACAGGGATGTCTAACTCTTTGGCTAAAATCTTTAAGTTACGCGATATTTCACTTACTTCGGTCTGTCTGTTATCTGTTCGTGTTCCCGAACTCATTAACTGCAAATAGTCTATGACCACGAAATCTAGCCCTCTTTCTCTCTGCATACGGCGACACTTGCTCAAAATAGCGCCCGGTTGATTAAGGCTGGAATCATCAATATATATATTAGAATCACTTATCGCTTTCATTTGCGCAAATAAACGGCGCCATTCTTTATCATCCAACTCCCCCCTCAAAGCGCGTTCCATACTCACTTTTGCGGAAGAACACAAGGCTCTTTGCGCTAACTGAACGCGAGGCATCTCCAAAGAGAATATAGCACAACTCTTTTTTTCATTTAAAGCCATATGCATAACTATATTCAAAGCCAAAGAAGTTTTTCCCACACCCGGACGCGCAGCCAACAATATTAAGTCACTTTTTTGAAAACCATTAGTCAATCTGTCCAAACCAGAAAATCCAGTTGGGATACCCTGTAAAGCATCTGGGTCTTTGACTAGTTTGTTAAACTTCTCCATAACCTGAGTCAAACTATCCTTTATATGCTCTAACTTACTTCGGTCTTTGGTTTTGGATATGCCGTATATTTCCCCCTCTGCAAACTCCAAAACATTTTCAGTAGTTTCTGGATGATACGCTTTATCTATAATTTTCTGGCTGGATAATATAAGTTTACGCAAAGTAGAATTACTTTTAACAATATTCATATATTGCTTAAAGTTAGCCGCACTAGGCACTACATTAGTTAATGAGGATATGTAACTCAATCCTCCCACCTTATCCAAAGCCCCCTCTCTCTCTAACTCATCGGACAGACTCACATAATCTATGGAGTGCCCTTTTAGATACAAACCCTGCATAGCATTAAAAATACTGCTATGAGAGTCGGTATAAAAATCATCCTTACTCATATCATTTAAAATGGTAAAGGGTGCTTCCTGATCTATGAGGACACATCCCAAAACAGCCTGTTCCGCCTCTAAACTATGAGGCAATCTTCGTGCCGTTATATCCTGAACTTTTGCCATATTTTATTCCTTTTATTTTTTACTGTGTTTTACTTATTGTATTCTAGTATAGTTACCTAATCCGGCAAATGCTTTCCGGCTTTTATTTTTTACTGCGTTTTGCTGGATAGTTTCTATCTTGTTTTTTAATTGTTTTAACCCTTTCTTTTTGTGCCTCTTTAATTTGTTGCTTTTCCTCAAACTCCTTTGCCCCTTGCTCCTGAGCGTGTTTTTCTTTGTCAGCAACAAAAGCCTCTCTCTTCCTGCGGATAACTTCAAGCCTTTTTTGTGATAGTGCCAAAGTTATAAAAAACATAGCAAGCAAAAGAACACAATCTATTACCACCATAACGAACATTGAAACTTTCCCTGATAATAAAATATTTATCAAAACCAGAAGAGGAATGGCTATCACGATTGCAATGCCATATTTCTTTACATAACCATAAAAATCTTTTCTGGTCATCTTACCCTCCGCTTTTACTGTTTATTGTATCATAAATATTTTTTTTTGGCTATGAATTTTTATAAAAAATTGATTTAGCCCTGTCCATAGTGAGATATCCCTGTGCAAACACTTCAATAGCATTGACAATATTGATTAAAAAAGATAAAATATTGTTATAATTGTAAGAGGAGAAATTATTATGCATTGGGCAGATGAAATTGCACATCAACTTATAGAACAATACCCTAATACCGAAATTTTTACTTGTGCCAGTGGGATAAGTCCATCCGGGCCTATCCACATAGGGAATTTTAGAGAGGTTGTCACCACATACTTTGTGGTTCGCGCGCTTCGGGATTTAGGTAAAAAAGTTAGGTTTATATATAGTTGGGATAGTTTTGACCGTTTCCGTAAAGTATCCCCACAACTTCCGGAATCCTATGCACAATATATAGGTATGCCTTATTCGGATATGCCCGACCCTAGCGGAGAAGAAGAAAGTTTCGAAAAGGCTTTTGAGAAACCTTTTATGGACACCATAAAACAGATGGGCCTTGATGCTCAGTTTATTTTTCAGTCCGAAGAATATAAAAGTGGGCGTTATGTTCCTGAAATCTTACACGCTTTAAAGCATCGTAAGGAAATTTATGATATTGAAATGTCTTTCAAAACTCAGGCGGCTAACAATACTGACCGTGAGAATTATTATCCTTTACAGATATATTGCCAACAATGTAGCCACGATTTTACTAAGATTATAAATGTCAGTGAGGACTACACGCAAGTAGAGTATCAGTGCAAATGCGGGCACAAAAATACTTTGGATTTAACCAAAGATTTTTGCGTTAAATTGCCTTGGAAAGTGGACTGGCCTATGCGTTGGAAAGTAGAAGATGTGATTTTTGAACCGGGAGGACGCGACCATAGTAGTGAGGGCGGTAGTTATCAAGTTTCTAGTGTTATATCGCGTAAAATTTTCAACCGTGAACCCCCAACTTATCGTATGTATGATTTTATAAATTTGAAAGGGCAAACTAAAAAAATAAGCAGTTCTTCTGGAACAGATATGACTCCTGCCACCTTGCTTAAAATTTATCAGCCTGAAATCCTTTTGTGGATGTTTACTCGCTTTTTACCTGAAAAGAGTTTTGACATATCTTTGGATGAAGATGTGCTGAGAACTTATCACGAATTCGACCGTATGTATGCCACATACAAAGCCGGAGAGGGTGATGAAATAGTAAACCGAATAATGGAGTTGGCGCTCTCAAACACTGATGAAAGTGAGTTTTTCCCAGTGGATGCCTCTCTCATTGCTTCTTTTGCGCCCATCGTTAATTTTGATTTAGATTTGCTGACCGACTTATTCGAAAAAATAGGGCAACCGTGGAGTAAGGAACAAATAGAACCACGCTTTGAAAAAATTAAACACTGGCTAGAAAACTATTGCCCTGAAAAAATTGTGCGTTTGCTTCCTGAAATAAATACCTCTTATGCCAACACTTTGACCGAAGAAGAAAAAGGCTGGATAAACCGTTTGGTGACTGAAATAGAAAAGCAAAATTTATCTTTGGAGGATATGCAAACCTTGTTGTATGATATCCCTAAAATAAACAATGAGCCGAATAAATCAAGGCAAAAAAGATTTTTTGAAATTGTTTATAATTTACTTTTAGGAAAAGAGAAAGGGCCTCGATTGTATCTGTTTTTAAGTGCAGTAGATAAAAACTCAATTTTAAAACTACTGAAAATTTGATGCTCAGAAGTTTAAAAGATGATAGGATATAAAAAACGGTAATTGAAGTTTCAAAGCACTGTGTCAGATAAGGTATGAAAACAGCAATTTGCTTTTATACTAGAAAAATATAATAAAATAGCCTTTGTTGTTACTCGCTTACTTAGAAAAAAATCTCTTAGATAAGGTGTGAAAAATGGCATTTGTTAGACATAATAAAGGAATATAAAAGAGGATGAAAAATGATAGATATAAATTTAATCCGAAAAAATCCAGAGTTGGTAAAAGAGAATATAAAGAAAAAATTTCAGAACCATAAACTAGTTTTTGTGGATGAGGTTAGCTCTTTTGACCAACAAGCAAAACAACTAAAATATGAGGTAGACACTAAGCGCAACCAACGCAAAAAATTGAGCGAACAAGTTGGGCAACTTATGCGTGAAAAGAAAATGGATGAAGCGGATACCATAAAAGCGCAGGTAGGTGAAATCAACGAACAGATAGCCAAACTGGAAGAAGAATATGAGCGCCTTCAATCCGAGATAAATAAACGGATGGTGTTGATTCCGAATATTATGGCGGAGGAAGTGCCTATCGGAAAAGATGATACTGAAAATGTTGAAAGGGAACAATTTTTGAAACAGACAGAACACCCTTTTGAAATTCGGTATCATTTGGATATACTGGAAAAAGTTGGTGGTATAGACTTGGATAGTGCCCGCAAAATTTCTGGACAAGGCTTTTATTTTTTATTAGGAGATATTGCAAGGCTACAATCGGCTATGCTTTCTTATGCGCGTGATTTTATGATAGACAAGGGCTTCACTTATGCCATCCCGCCTTTTATGCTTCGTGGTGAAATGGTTAAAGGTGTTATGAGTTTTGAAGAAATGGACAGTATGATGTATAAGATTGAAGGTGAGGATTTGTATTTAATCGGCACTAGCGAGCACAGTATGATAAGCCGTTTTATAGACACTATTTTGGATGAAAATAAATTGCCTTTGGCGCTGACCAGTTACTCACCTTGCTTCCGTAAAGAAAAAGGCGCACACGGTATTGAAGAGCGCGGAGTTTATCGTGTTCATCAGTTCGAAAAGCAAGAAATGATTGTTATATGTAGACCAGAGGATAGTGTGGAATGGTATGATAAACTTTGGAAACATACCGTGGAATTTGCTACCAGTATGAACATTCCTGTTCGAACTCTGGAATGCTGTTCGGGTGATTTGGCAGATTTGAAATACCGCAGTGTGGATGTAGAGGCGTGGAGTCCACGACAGAAAAAATATTTTGAAATAGGCAGTTGTAGCAATATGACAGATGCTCAGGCACGCCGTTTGGGTATCCGAATAAGAACAGAACAAGGCAATATTTTAGCGCACACTTTAAACAACACAGTAGCGGCAAGTCCACGGATAATAATAGCCTTTGTAGAAAATAATTTAAATGAGGATGGCTCTATCGATATACCAAAAGTTCTGCAACCGTATATGGGTGGAAAAACAAAAATAGCCGTTCAAGAAAAGTAAAAAAGCCGTTCAAGAAAATGAAAACAAATTACAAACATAAGTTGAAAATTGCTTTGATGTCTTAGAATATGAGATTTAGATTTGGGATTATGTTTAACCAACTACAAGAGCAGTTCAAGCAAGAGAGCAAAGGCAGTATCCCGAAAACAAGCCTGTTGAAATCACTTGCCTACTAAGGCATCTAGCCAAGTTTTTAAAAAATGAAATAAGATATAAAAATCTTTGGCAAGCATATAAAATCAAAGTTCTAGTTGCTCTAAGATATAAGTAAACATTAAGATAACACCAAAAAGTTAAAAAATAGGAAAATTTATGGTAAAAAATAGTAAGTTACACACAGGGCACTGGCAAAGGCTACGGGAAAAAAGTCTTGTCGGCGACACTGCAAAATGGACAGATAAAGAAATGTTAGAGTTGACTCTTCAATATATTTTCACCCGTGGCGATATCAATGAAACGGCTTCTAACCTATTGCACCAATTCAAGACTTATGATAAAGTGCTGAACGCAAATGTGAGTGACCTTATAAAAGTTAAGGGGATAAGCAATGTTTCAGCAGAGAAAATTGTTTTGCTCCCTAAAATTATAAATTTCTATAATGTAGCGAATGCGAAAAGCCGAACTTCGTATGTGCACTGTGTGGAGCAGTGCGTAGAACTCGCAAAACAATTTTTAAACGGGCTAAATTTTGAACGATTGTATATGTTTTGTATAAACAAGGTGGGAAAAGTTACCAAAGAGGTGCTTTTAGGAAAGGGCGAAGAATGTTGCGTTAGTGTGGGCGTGAATGAAGTCCTGTTTCAGGCGACCGAAAATAAAGCACAGTCCGTAGTGTTCGCACACAATCATCCAAGTGGAAAAATTATGCCTAGCCCTGCCGATTTAGACTTCACTCGTCGGGTAACTCAAATATTATACTTGTCTGGCATCAAGGTTTTAGAGCATATTATAATAGGCAAGAATGACTTACATTACTCTTTCGCCAACAATCAATTTATTGATAAATACCTTTTAGATGTCCAAAATTTATAAATTATGATGAAGAATAGTGGCAACTGCAACAGCATATTTAAAAAATAGAAGTAAGTAATAATAAATTTAAAAAATCAAATAAAGTAAGGATTAGCATAGTGGCTCAAAATCAAGCCCGTTCAATTTGCTTACTCACTAAGGCATTAAGCAAAGCATAAGATAAAACCAAAAACAACATAAATATAAACAAAATAAAAATAAACATAAAATAAAATAAACATAAAATAAAATAAGGATTAGAGAACAAAAAACATCTTAAAATATAAGATGTTTTTTTAATATAAATATGGAAAAACAGAGCACAATCTTTCGCAAAAGCGGTTGTTTTATGTTTTTTATAAATAAATTTCAGAAACTTGTCCAGTCAAGAGGGCTTGCGGGATTTATCAGCACCTCACAAAAGTCGTTAATTTTATAAGGAAATTTCGTAAAACTTAAAATTCAAAAGAACTTTTTTGCAACAAAATTTTGATGAAAGGCTAAGCCAACAGGGCGGAGGAACACTTTTGGTATCCGAGAATCTGGTGGTCTTGGGGGATTTAGCCGTATTTTGCAAAATTTCTAAGCAAAAACATTACATTTTATCCGGCGCATCCATAACCATAAAATACAAACTCTTACCAAGAATTTCCCCAACAATTCGGGTCAACTCAATTTGAGTCGCGGACAATTTAGCATCTTCGGTTATGATTCGGTTTTCATTATAAAACTTATTAAACTCAGAAGCAAGACTGATAGCAAAACGCGCAATGTAGCACGGTTCATAATCTTCGAAAGCACCTTGTAGAACAGAGGGAAACTTTTCTATCAGTTTAACTATGTTCCAAACATTTCCACTCAGCAGAGTGAAATCAACCTGTTCATTTTGGTCTGATTTGTTATCTTTATTTTCGTTAGATTGATTTTCCTTGCTGTGTTGATTATCCTTGCTTTGGCTGGATTCATTCTCCTCGTTTTGGTTGGATTGATGCTCTTTCCAGTTGCGCAAAAGACTACAACACCTCGCATATGTATACTGTAAATAAGGTCCTGTTTCGCCATCAAAGTTTATAGCCTTTTGGGCATCGAATACGCTATCTTTTGCAGTGGTGCTTCGTAAAATATGAAAAACTAAGGCGCTAACACCTATTTGTCCACTTAACTTTTCAGCATCTTGTGCAATAGTTCCCCTTTCGGTTAAAATTTCTTGCGCGCGTTCGGTAGACATTTTAAATAAATCTTTTATGAGGGCAACCGAACCTTTTCGTGAGGATATTCTTCCCTCAGGCAAGGAAACCATTCCATAAGATATATGTGAAACCTTCTCTAAAAAATCCGCCCCCAACAATTCGGATATTTTGAATAATTGCATAAAGTGTTGCCTCTGCTCTACTGCAACCACATACACCATTTTATCAAAATCATATTCCTGATAACGCTGAAACAAAGTGCTTATATCTCGCGTGATATACAAACTTGCTCCGCTAGTCTGCTGAACCACTGCCACACCTAAGCCATACTGTTCAAGGTCTACTATGGTTGCTCCTCTGTCTTGACGAACCACTTGCTTTTGTCTTAATTTGTCCATTGTTTCATCATTAAATTGAGCATAATAAGACTCTCCGCGCCAGTCATCAAAATTTATTCCCAAAACATTATAAATTTGTTTAGCCTCATTTAAACTTAACTGAACAAACCAATCATATAAAGGTTGTATTTCCTTATCGCCCTGCTCTAATCTTAAAAACACCTGTCTGCATTCATCCAAAAAAGCCTCATCCTCTTCACACAGAGCGTTTGCACGGATATACAACTCTTGTAAAGCGTCTACTCCTCTCTGTTCAATGTCCGCACGGTCGCCCCATTTCTGATACGCTCTTATGGTTTTGCCGAACTGCGTTCCATAATCCCCCAAATAATTTAGTCGCTTAACCTTGTATCCAAAGTTTTGATGCAGTCGCGAAAAACTTTCCCCAAACACTGTTCCGCACAGATGCCCTATGTGCGGATTTTTTGCTATATTGATAGAACTGAACTCAATGCAGGCTAACTGATTTTTGCCTGTATCTTTTTTGCCATATTCATCTAGATTACTATGAACTTCTTTTAGTATTTTAGAGACAAAAATATCTTGATTTAAGAAAAAGTTAACATATCCGTTCAGCACTTGAACTTCTTTAAAGTATTCATTATCTTGTAAACTATTTGCAATATTTTTTGCAATTTCATTTGGACTTTGTCGCAACTGTTTTGCTAACGAAAAACAAGGCAAGCAAAAATCCCCCATATCTTCCTGCGGAGAAATACCCAATAAGGCGGACACTGTCTGACTGTCCACACCTTCTATTTTTATCTGCTTAGATAGTAATTTTTTAATATCCATTTCTCCTCCTTTGCCCATCTATCTTTTTAGCGCTATCTTAATGTTTGCTTATATCTTAAAGCAACTAGAATTTTGATTTGATTCTCTATCCCTGTCAAAGATTTTTCTATCTTATCTCGTTTTCTTAAAACTTTACTTGATATCTTAGATAACAAGCAAATTCAACGGGCTTGATTTGAGCACTTACTTCTCAACCTTGGCTTGATTTGGGCACTTACTTCTCAACTTTATCTCTTAACACAAATAAGTGGTTTCTAGCGCGCGTGCAAGCAATAAATAAAAACTTATTACCTTCGGTGTGTTCAAAAAGTTTACCCTTTTCTATAACAATCGCTGAATCAAACTCTAACCCTTTGGATAGCGGAACTGAAAGAACTTGCACTTGTGTGCTCGCCCTTGAAGAAGCGTTTTTGATAAAATCAATTTTATTTTCAGGGATAACCTTAGCCAATTCATTGTATAAATTTTTAGCCGTTTCGGTATCTCCTGTAATGATACCTATTGTAGCGTCCTCATCTAAAACTTGCTCTAAAATTCCCATAACCTGTTGAGCCACTTGCGCGCAAGTGTTGGCTATGGTAATTTCTTGAACAGGGTTTCCGCTTTTCAAACGAAAAGCGTTATGTTTTGGACTACCTATAAGATTACTTGAATACTCCACAATCTCTTCACTGCTACGATATGTTTTATCCAAAGGCACAAAAATATTTCTTCCTTTGACAATTTCCAGTTTGCTAATATCTTCCAAACTATTCAATTCACCCGGCACTGTTTTCTGATAGATATCTCCAAAAAAGGAGAAAGTTGAATGATTAAAAATTCTTAATAAAAAGTGTATGAAAATAAGCGGATAATCCTGTGCCTCATCTACAACAATATGTCTGACATCCATCTTCAATAAAATATTTTTACACATCTCTTTCATAACGCACATTAAAACCGCGTCTTCAAAGTTTAATTTTTCCTCTGAATTTGATGCGGAATATTTAAAATCTTTCAAAAACTTCTGATATAACCGTTCAAGTAAAATAGGATAATTTAATCTTTGATATAACTGCTCTAAAACAATTTCTTTTTTATCAAAACCCTCAACCCCTAAATCACGACATAAAGCATCTGCAATCAAATCTATTTTCTCACTATATTTTGCATAACGGAACTCTTCCAGCCTCTTATTTAGACTTTCTTTATCAAAGTTTTCGCCTTCCAGAATAAAACCACTTTCAAACTTTAAATCCTGACTTGTTTTATCAAGCCATTCTCTCATTTTATCATAAGTGATATATTCCAATTTACTTAGAATTTCTTTCTGTTCTTTTTCTGCGCTAAATACATAACGGAAAACAAACTCATCCCCGGACTCTACCACTTTATCCGTTTTCAAAAACCTACGAACAAACTTAGGAAAGGTCGCACTGCGCGTATTATCCTCACCCAATTCAGGCAGAACTTTACTGATATATGAAAGAAAAGCATCATTAGGAGAAAACAATAAAACATTAGAGGATTTTAAGTCGGGCAATCGGTAAAGAGCATAAGCAATCCGGTGTAAAGCAATAGTGGTTTTACCGCACCCTGCGTAACCCTGAACTATCACAATATCATCTTTAAGATTACGGATAATCTTATTCTGTTCTTCCTGTATAGTGCTGGCTATATTGCGTAACTGCTCACTTTTCGTTTTTGCCAAAATATGTTGTAAAAACTCATCAAAAATATTAAGGTCAACATTATATATATTCAGCAACTTACCTTGCTCAATATCATACTGCCTTTTAAGCGTTATCTCACCCTCCACAACTCCGTCAGGGGCTTCATAACTTGCTGGACCTTTGCCCGCCTCATAAAAAAGCTCACTAACAGGAGCACGCCAATCTATAACATATAACTTATTATCATAATCCACCGAAGACAAACCTATATACATTTTCATAGGCTCTTTATCACTTTTCTCTAAAAAATCTATGCGCCCAAAATACGGCCTATCTCGAATTTGAGTTAACTGTCTTATATGCATAATCTGGTCCTCAGTAAAAGAGATAAGGTCGTTCAACTTCTGATAATTATCCACAAACTCTACTTGGTCATAAGATTGAAGTTCGTGCATATATTCTTTTTTCAATTCCAAAGCCCAAGTTTGCCGTTTTTCAACATCACTTGTTTTTTCCTCAATTCTTTTATCAATGATAGATAAGGTTTCGGATAAATGCTTTTCTTCTTCTTGCCAAAACTCAGGCTTTTTCATAAAATGCTCCTTTCCTGTAAACATACTAAACAATTTATTATAGCATAAACAAAATAAATTGTCGATGAAATAATAAAGGTTTATCAAATGCTCTATTTATACTTAAAGGGTTAAACACTCCTTAAATTCAACCTTTGCTTAACACTACACTGTTCATTTTACTTTTGAGTATTATCTTGCTCTCTTTTGAGTGTTTGGTTGTTTCTCTTTGAGTGTTATCTTACTCTCTTTTGAGCCTTTCGTGCTTTCTTTTTTTGTTTTTACTTATCAAATAATGTCCTGCTTTGTATAATTCAATAGCGGGGATAATTATTAAAGACAGCCCGATACATATCATCCATTGAGCAAAACTTAAAGGAGTCAGCCCAAACACGCTGGCAATTACTGGAATATTTGTAACCACAATATTTAATGCCAAACCTACTAAAACACTCAGCCATAAAACCCAATTATAAAAAGGATTTGTTTTGAACAGTGAATGCGATGTTCGCACATTAAAAATATGGAATAATTGTGAAACGGATAGTATCACGAAAGACATTGTGGTCGCTAAAACATTATCTCCTGTTTGCGTTAAAACTATGGCAAAAGTAGCCACAATAACTGTTGTTTGGACTACCACTTGAATCAACATACTATGCCACATACCACCGAAAATGTTCTGCTTTTTGTCGCGTGGAGGCTTGCTCATTATATCTGGCTCTGTCCGCTCCAAACTAAGCGCAATAGCGGGCAAAGAATCTGTAATTAAATTTATAAACAAAATCTGTAAAGGTAATAGGAAGATAAATTGAGGGAAAATTAAAGTGGCTATCAACAAACTTGCAACTTCAACAAAATTCGTTCCAAATAAAAACTGGATAACTTTTTGTATGTTCTGATAAATCCTTCGCCCTTCTTGAACTGCAACAATAATAGTGGAAAAATTATCATCTGTTAACACCATATCTGCCACACTTTTAGTCACCTCAGTGCCCGAAATACCCATACCAATGCCAATATCTGCACGCTTGATGCTAGGAGCATCGTTAACGCCATCCCCTGTCATTGCTACCACTTTGCCCATTTTCTTCCAAGCCTCTACAATACGAACTTTGTTTTGCGGACTAACACGCGCATACACCGAAACTTTATCAATCACTTTCATATACTTAGCATCACTCATAGCATCTAACTCTTTTCCGGTTATAAGCAAAGAATCTTTTTGCCAAATACCTATCTCTTTGGCTATCTCTTTTGCGGTAGCCGAGTGGTCACCTGTTATCATAATAGGAAACATTCCCGCACTCTTGCAGACACGAACAGCCTCCGCAGTATTTTCTCGTGGAGGGTCGCGCATACCCACTAAGCCCAAAAATATCAAGTTCTGTTCATCCGCTAAATTATATGCTTGTTTGGTATGTTTTTTATAACTCAGTGCAAGCATACGCCATCCACGCGAAGCCATTCTGTTTATTCGCTTTTCTATATCTTTCTGTATCTCAGGCGTTAGTTTTACTTTTTCATTGTTCCATAAAATATGTGTGCATTTCGTTAGCAAAACATCAGGTGCGCCTTTGGTGTAGGCTATTATATCCTCACCCACTTTATTGAAGGTGGTCATCATTTTACGAATGGAATCAAAAGGTAGTTCAGCAACGCGTGGATTGCTTCGTTCTGACTCTTTTTTGTTATACCCCATTTTAAGAGCAAACTCTATCAATGCCACTTCGGTAGGGTCGCCTATAACACCATCTTTTTTGATAATACAATCGTTACATAACTGTAAACAATTCATAAAATGAACATTATCTTTTATCTGAGAAAGTTGGTTGGATTTCAGCATCTCCCCATTCGCCCAAAGGGATACCACCTGCATTTTGTTTTGCGTTAAAGTTCCCGTTTTATCACTACAAATTATCTGACAAGAGCCTAGCGTTTCCACCGCGTGCAACTTTCGAACTATGGCATTCTTTTTACTCATACGCGAAACACCCAAAGCCATAATTATAGTAATAACTGCGGGAAGACTTTCTGGTATAGCCGCTACCGCTATTGCAATAGCCACCATAAGAGGACGAACAAAGTCGTGCGCCGGGTCTACACTTATACTAACCGCAAATATGAGGGCGGCTACAACTAAAACACCTATGGTTATAAATTTACCCAACCACGCAAGTTTTTGTTGTATAGGAGTCTTTTCCTTTTCTGACTCATCTAGTAATTTTGCTATTTTCCCTATTTCAGTATGAAGTCCAGTAGCAACCACTATGCCCTTACCTCTGCCATAAGTTATGATAGAGTTTGAGTGAATTATATTTGTGCGGTCGCCTATGCTGGTTTCCTTACTCACAGGATGGTCCGCAAATTTAATCACCTCCGCACTTTCACCTGTTAGCGAACTTTCATTACATTTTATACTTGCACTCTCAATCAATAACATATCTGCACAAGCAATATCCCCCGCTTCTAAGAGTAAAACATCTCCTACCACTACTTCGGTGGTTAAAATTCTAGACACTACCCCATCGCGTATTACGCGTGTATATGGTTCGCTGATTTTCTTTAACTGAGCAAGTGAGTTTTCCGCTTTATCCTCCTGAATAAAGCCTATAACCGCATTCATAATTATTATAAACAGTATTATGGCCACTTCTATAAGGTCAGCATATTCTTTTTGCACCAAAGCAATCACCGCACTTACCGCAGAAGCCACAAATAGTATTATTATCATTAAGTCGGTAAACTGTTTGAAAAACATTGCCCATTTACTCTTTTTCTTAGCCACAGGTAATTGATTAAGACCGCTTTTTTGCAAACGCTTATTTGCCTCCTCTGAGGATAAGCCATCTAACCCTGTCCTATAACCTGAAAAGGCTTGCTCTGTGCTTAAAGTCCAAGGCAAGAAATTTATATCATTCGCTGTTTTATTGTTTCCCACTTTACATCTCCAACAAATTTAGTATATCAAAAACCTACTCTTTGTTACAAACAAAAAAGTCTAATACTGAAAACTATTACTAACAAAAGTTATTTTCATTTGAAATCACTAGACAAAAGTTATTTTGTCCTTTATAATTTATAATATAAGAAATTAAAGGGAAAGGTTATGAAATTAGGAGTAGTAGGATTGCCAAATGTCGGGAAAAGCACACTCTTCAATGCACTAACAAAAGCAGGAGCTGCGTGTGCTAACTATCCCTTTTGCACTATTGAACCTAATATAGGCGTTGTCGCCGTTCCAGATGAACGGTTAGAGGTTTTGGTAAAAATGTATAACGCTCAAAAAATCATTCCCGCATCTATACAGTTTGTAGATATAGCAGGTTTGGTGAAAGGAGCAAGTAAGGGCGAGGGTTTAGGTAATAAATTCCTGAGCCATATCCGAGAAGTAGACGCTATATTGCACATAGTTCGTTGTTTTGAAAACGAAAACATCATACATATAGAGGGCAAGGTTAATCCAGCCAATGATATTGAAATTATAAATTTAGAATTGATTTTATCTGATATAGAATCATTAGAAAAAAGAATATCTAAGGTAGAAAGACAAGCGCGCTCTGGGGATAAATATAGCCAAAGAGAGTTAGAAGTTTTATATCAGTTAAAAGACCATCTTTTAGCCAATAAACCTGCACGAACTTTCCCTGTTTCAGAAGAAAATAAAAAAATTCTGAATGATTGCTTTTTAATCAGCAGTAAGCCAGTTATATATGTTTGTAATGTTTCGGTAGAGCAACTTAATTCCACCGCGGATGAAAACATACAAAAAGTTAGAGCAATAGCAAAGTCTGAAAATACAAAAATGATACCCATTTCAGCACAGGTGGAAGAAGATTTAGCCAATTTACAGGGTGAAGAACTAGAAGAGTTTAAGCAAGAATTTGGTATA
Source organism: uncultured Christensenella sp. (assembly GCA_964368395.1). Classification (GTDB taxonomy): domain Bacteria; phylum Bacillota; class Clostridia; order Christensenellales; family UBA1242; genus UBA7584. The sequence continues at coordinate 22,443 of CAYJAI010000010.1, forward strand.
AAAGAGTTAGGACTTCCTCAGTTAATTAAAGCAAGTTATAACCTGTTAGGGCTTATCAGTTTTTTAACAGCCGGGGAGAAAGAAGTGCGTGCGTGGACCATTCTTAAAGAAACAAAAGCGCCTCAGGCAGCCGGAGTTATACATACCGATTTTGAACGGGGGTTCATAAAAGCCGAAGTGGTTAAATATCAAGATTTAGTTAATGCTCAAAACTATAACACTGCAAAAGAACAAGGCAAAGTTCGTTTAGAGGGTAAAGATTATGTGGTGCAAGATGGGGATATTATACTTTTTAAATTCAATGTCTAGGAGAATAAAATGAAAGATTATGAAAGAATAGGCGACCTCATCCCTGAAAACATTTCTCAACTGAAAGGATATGTAGAGGAATATCATTCAGGGGACAAATGTTTGAATAGAAAAAGCCAGGCAGTCATTGAAAAGTTTATGCGTAAGTTATACAGCAAATACAACTCGTGGGTTACGGGTGGCATTCTGCGTTGGAAGGAAAATGAAACGCCTATCAATGTAATACAAGAAGAATTAGATGGCGCGGTTAAGCACTTTGGACCTCAATCCTCAGAGAAGGTGAAACTGAGTATTGAACAGGTGGATAAAGATTTTAAGGAAAAAGGACAATTCGACCGTAAATCGGCTATTTCTGAAACATTTTATCAATGTGCCGATAAAATTTTAGATGAATCAAGTTGCTCACTATATGACTTTGCAAACAAGGTGGAAAAGGAAAAAGAAGCCTCAAAACAAAATATATCAAACTTTTAATCTAAAACAAATATATATTTCCATTTGAATTAAGACTATATATTTCAAATAAAGAAATGCCTCTATCCCAATTAGTCCGTATGTTCAAATAGATAGATGTTTTCATCTGAATTAAAATAGTTGTTTTTGCTGGCATTAAAACCTATATATTAAATGGATAGATTTTTTACTGGCATTAAAACTATGTATTCTAAATAAATATATATTTCCATTTGAATTAAGACTATATATTTCAAATAAAAAAGGAGACTAAAATATGTCCTCCTTTTTTGAATTATATAAAACTCCTATATTGAAAATTGACAAAAGAGTTTAAAATAATGAGTGTTTAGGATAGATTTGAAGAAACCTTTAAAAACTTCTTAAAGTTAAAGATAATGTTTGAGTAAGTAGAAAAACTGCAAGTAGTTATGCTCTTTTGTTTATATTCACATATACAGGCTTTTTGTTCATCTTTTTTATTCCTACCTTATTTGTAAAAATAATTTTTCGCTCATACATTATTTACTATATTCACTTGGTCATACCCTATTTATTCATACCTTATTTGTTCATATCTCACTTGTCCATACCTCACTTGGCCACAGTCATATATACACACATTATTTATACTCTTTGGTTTATATCTCACTTGTTCATATCTCAATTGTCCATACCTTATTTGTAAAAATAACTTTTGCGCGGAATTGTTTTTCTGAGATTAAAGTTATTTTTATATGTATAAGGTTTTAAGTTTATAATGTGAAAATTTATAAAAAATGGCAAATTTCATATAACAGTAAAGAGGCGGGTAAATTATTGACTTAGTAGACAAGGGCGTAAAAAGCGAAATTTGTTATACGCTTCATAGTGAGAAACAACTTATACAAGTAATATAATAGCAAAAAAGTTTGTCCTTTGTTAATAAAATGTTATACTAATTATATGAATATCAAAACTAAATCTATGTTTTTAAATGTTTTGTTTACTTTAAGTCTAGTGCTAACTATATTCTTTTTTGCCTCAATGCATTTTTTCAAATTCAATCCAAACGGAATCATCGCCTATGCCTCAATCGCCTGTTTTTGCATTGTTGGGGCTATTGCTTTTATCTTATCTAAAAACAAAGTTAATTTCTGGTTAGCAATCGGGCTTTTGTTTACTCTTTTATCAGATACCTTTTTGGTGCTGGCACAAACTCAACAAACACTCGCTATGTTTTTATTTTCAGTAACACAAATCTCATACCTTATTGCTATACACCTGATTGTTCGGGATAAAAATCAACTATTTTTGAGTTTGATTCTTAGAGGGGGATTGTTCGTTATTCTAAGCGTTACGGCTTATTTTATTTTGGGAGATATGTTTTCACTTTTAGTTTTAGTAGCGCTGTTCTACTTTTCCAACTTGGTTTTTAACTTGATATTCAGTGCAATTCATATCAAAAAATTCCCGCTACTTTTCTGCGGACTTTTGCTATTTTTAATGTGCGACATCTTGATAGGGTTAGAAGTGCTAAACACTATGTTGGACAGTTCTTTTCTGCAATCCGCCCTACCCTCACTAAACAATCACTTTAATCTGGCTTGGATTTTTTATATGCCCAGCCAACTACTAATCACATTATACGCAATACAATACGCAAAACCAGAGTCTAATGATTATTGCCCTACAACAGCAAGTAAAAAATAAGATAAAATAACAACAAAAAACAGCAAGCACAGAATAAGATAAAACTAAAATAACACCAAAATTTTATACATCATTTCACAATTGTTCTGTAATCGTATACCTTCCGAAAAAGGTGAGGTAAGGATACACCTTCCCAAAAGGTGAAGTAAGCATAATTATATACATCCTTTCTCTAAAATTGAAGACATCAATTAAGCGGTCGATAATACTGAAATTTTGCACATTATTTCTCTAAAATTAGGGAACAAAGGTAGCGACTCAAAATCAAGCCCGTTCAATTTGCCTTTCACTCTAAGACATCCATTAAACGGTCGGGTAATACTGAAATTTTCACATATCCTTTCTCTAAAATTGCTCTGTAATCATATATCTTCCGAAAAAGCGAAGTAAGGATAATTATAAAATAAGGCTAAAAAAGGACAAATAAGCGTTAAGTAAAAAACTAAGCCAAAGATATAAGGTAACACCAAAAACTATTTGATGTTTTCCTGCTTATAAACTTTAACAAACAAATTAACCTCTAAGACTTTTCGCACTACGATGTCTTATTATGTAAAACTTATAAACTTTTATAAATAAATTTACCAACTCGACCTATATGGACATCGGCCACAGTGCATTTGCTAACTCGACCTATATGGATATCGTCCACAGTGCAAAAAACTTTAACTTGATTTTGAGCCACTACCCTTCCCCCTCGCTTCAACTTTTATAAACAAATTGACTTCAAAGGCTTTTTGCGCATCAATGTCTTATTATGTAAAACTTATAAACTTTTATAAATAAATTGACAGTGTTGTTTTTTTATGCTAAACTATTTCTACTTTGGAGAAGTACTCAAGAGGTCGAAGAGGGCACCCTGCTAAGGTGTTAGTACGGGAAACCGTAGCGAGAGTTCAAATCTCTCCTTCTCCGCCA
>CAYJAI010000011.1:0-24995 GCA_964368395.1 uncultured Christensenella sp.
GGGCTTCAAGTGGTGCACCCTGAGAGATTCGAACTCCCGACCTTCGGTTCCGTAGACCGACGCTCTATCCAGCTGAGCTAAGGGTGCATATTTAGTTTTTGTGAGTATTTTTGAAGGGAATATTCAAACCCCTGACCACCCGTTCCGTAGACCAACGCTCTATCCAGCTGAGCTAAGGGCGCAGATATTAGATGTGCAGATTGTAAAAGACAACTGTAATAAATTATAAACCTTTTTGAGTTAAAAATCAAGTTCTTTTTATGAATATTCTGATTTATCAAAATAATTACATTCGGGTAACACCAAAAGGATAGCCTACCTATCTCTTACTGCCATTATTGCTAAAATAAAGCGGAGTAGGGAAAGGACAGACACCACCAAGGCTGCCACATAAGTTAGTGCAGCGGCGTGCAAAACTTTATTAACCCCAACCATTTCTTCACCATCCAAAGCGGTTGCTTTTATCAACTCTGATTTGGCTCTTTTGGATGCATCGAATTCGGTGGGCAAGGTTATAAGGCTGAACAGTATGGACAGTGAGAAAAAGGCTATTGCACACCAGATAAATATTTGTCCCACTATGTTATCCCAACTACCAAAAAAACCGAACATAAAACCTATGATTATCAAAGGCCATAAAAACTGTGAGGAAATATTTATAACAGGAACTAAGGCAAGCCGAATCTTTGCCGGCTTATACTCCTCCGCATCTTGTATAGCGTGTCCCACCTCGTGTAGGGCGATACCAATAGAGGCAACATCAGTGCCACTATATACCTTACTGCTCAGCCCAATTTTTTCTTTTTTAGGGTCATAATGGTCGGTCAAAGTTCCCGAAACTTGTTGCAAAGTTATATGCTGTAAGTTGTTTTTATCCAAAACTTCCCTTGCCACTTGCCACGCGGGTATTCCTTTTTTAGACTGAATTTTTGCCATTTGGCTATAAGTAGAACTGACTTTTGCTTGCGCTATGGCAGCGAATATCAATCCGGGTATTAGTATTATTCCAAGCAAATAATAAGTGATTATAAAATCCATTATGTTTCCTTTCCTTTCCTTTTTTATAGGTGTTTTTTATACTTGTAAATCAAGATGTTGTTATGCTTATAAATCAAGATGTTTTTATACTTATAAATCAAGATGTTTTTTATGATTCACACAAAGAAGTTTAAAGTGTTTTTTGGTGTCATTCGATTTTTGCCGAATGCCTTAGAGTGTGTATCCGCAAAGAGTGGTGAGCCATATTTTTGTATTAAAAGATTCGTTTTATATATTTATTTTTCATCATCTAGTAAAGGGCGTCTGATGATATTTTCACCCTCTTCTTTTTTGGGGTGGCTCATAGGAGAAACTAAGTGGTTCACTGGTTGTTGGTTTAGCATATTATCCCGATTTATCATTGCTATCAATTCCTGTTTCTGACGCTCTTCTTCTAATTGTTTTGCAGACATTTTAGGGCTATTTTTTTTATTTTTATAGAACAGATGTTGCCCTATTTTTTTTATAATAAAAAAGTTTGCGAACAATCTTTCATAAAAAGCAAAAGCATAGGTTGCCAGTGCTACATTGAGCATTTTTTTAGACATTTTAAACTCATTTTCACTAAGGCAGTTGCTTTCCAGCAAAAATTTCAAGCCGTATTTCGAGGCCTCTTGTTCAGCAGGGATGGTTACCACACGGTTTATCAACACCATTACAGTGAACAGAGTGGAAAGGTTTAGAAGCAAAGTTCCTATACTGGATACTACGCCCGAAAAAAAGGACATAATTATTCCTGCTAAGAATAGGGGGAGGATGGACCAGCAAACTAGGCGTTCAAAAAAGGACAGAGCATACCACAAACCCATAGCCCGACTACCGCATTGATGCGCATAAGCGTGTCCCATTTCGTGTGCTACCGCGGTGGCATCAAATAGAGAGTTTGAGCAAAAGGTTTGTTCTTCAATTACAACTAATTTGAGGCTGGGATAATATGAATAACTCTTTCCTTCGCGAAGGCTGACCTCATCAAATTCAAAAGTGCATTTTTGGTTGTTCCAAATATCACATACCGAAACGCCACTTTGAGTGTGAACAGGTTTAAGGATATCTCTTATCTGAGAAAATTTTTTCCTTGCGTTAACAACGCATAAAAAGATGATAAAAAGGACTACCACCGCAACAATTATAGAAACCAACAGCCAAACAGTCATCCTATTTTCTCCTTTGTTCTAATTATACAACAAAGGCATCATAAAATTCAATCTAAATCAATTATATTATGAATTTTATTATTCACAATTTCAAATTTAAAGTGCTTAACCTTGCGAGGTTGCCCTTGATATATAAAACACAGAGTATCTTCTTCATTGGTGTATTTGTTCCACTTTATTTCACAATAATCGCCGAAAAAGGTTTGCAGATGTTCATCGTTCAGTATTTTATTTAGGCTTGTCTCTAAAAAAGTGCGCGCTAATTTTATATCACCTATATTGACCGCCTCAGCAAATGCCCACGGAATAACTTTTGCATCCACCGGCATATGCGGTTTTTCATCTAGGTATACAGTATATTCATCGCTTAAAATGAAGTGGGTTTTATCCAAAATATATTTTTGAACCACGCCGTGTTTGGCTATATCTTTTTGATAACTTAGTGCGGTAATTTCTTTTTTAGAGTGCTCTATGCAGTCTGCTATAATTTCCAGATTGCAGAAAAAGTTAGCAAAGACCAGTAGAAATGATTTATTTTCAGCCGTTTTGCCCTCTACTATTAAAAAGGCGGTATCATTTTCAATATAGTAATCCAAATTGTAATCAAAAATTTTCTCACTCATAGGAAATTTATATAATTTATTTTTTGTGTTTATTTCCAAATTATATATTCCATCATCAAATATGGAAACTACCACATCATCTTGAAGTTCAATGTTGTCTACTAGGACGGCTTTTTTGTGCAGTTGCACCTGCATAGGCAAAAATTTAATTTCAAAATGAGTCTGCTCGTAATCAGTTATTTCAACATATGGATTATCACATATGGGTTTTTTCTTTTCTATCAAAATCTTGACCGAATAGGGAATGCAGGGCGACCAAAGTTTATTTGAGATAGGAAAAACTTGTAGCAATAGTTCTTGATTGCCACTCACTTCAACAGATAGCGTATCCTTATTGTTTTCCAAAATTCCTAATTCCTGCTCTTGAACCTTGATTAAGACTGGAAAATCAGAGAGAAAATGCAAAAATATGTTTGACATACACTGCCCCTTTGTATAAGTTTATTTGTTTCGTATGGGATTTATGCCTTTTTACCTGTTAAAAAATATTTTTTTGGCAACAATTTTTGTAGAATAGTGAGGTTGTTATGGACAAAAAAACAGATAAAAATTTAGGGTGGGACATAGCGGATACCAAAAGTTTGATAAATTTTTTAATTGAAAATAATGAAATTCCCTTTACCACAGCCTTTAAACAGTGGGCGAAACAAAACGCAAGGCAGACTTTCAGTGTGCGAAATTATTTTTATAAACTCATCAATAAAATAAAAAAAGATACTTCTTTATGCTGCTTGCTAGAATTAACACCTAAGCAAATTGAAATGCTTACACGCAAGCGTTTCAGCGTTCAGGATACAACAAAATTGTTGCGCGCAGTGTTGCCTATACGCAATCAGCCCTCCGTTCGAAGTGCTTGTATGCGGTTAGCCGAGGGGGATGTTTCCTTGATGGTTCGTTACCAAAACAAATATAGAAATGTTATAAAAAACAACAAAACAGAGGTGTTAAAGGTTATGAGATATTTAAGGGATTTAGGAATTCAAGTGCGTGAGCCGTATAAAAACAGGGGCAATATAATCAGTATGCCAAGTGTGCAAAAAGATATAACAGAGGTAGATATAAAGGCTCTTTTTATGGGGCTGGTTAACCTTATAAAGCGGAACACCCAGCGGGAACTCTCTTTGAAATTAGCAAGGGAGGCGCAGTTTTCAAATGACACCTTGCAAAAAGTGTTGATTGATTTACGGCGTAAGCATTTGATGGTAGAGGAGTTGAAAGAGCAAAATAAAAGATTGAAGAAGAATTTAGTTGTCCTTCAAAGTAATTTAGCAAAAAGTCAGGCACAAAGTTTATCCACAATGTTACAGGTGCAAAGTTTGGTGCATAGTGAAAAAATGCAAGATTTGAAAAGTTTTTTTGGTAAATTAAATTTAGAACAGGCTGTTGAAAAAGTGCGTAAAGATTAAAGTTTTGGTGACAAATTCTCCATAATATGCTATTATTCAATGGAGAGGGATAAATGAAAATAGTTTGTTTTGAATCATATCAAATGTTTAATGCCATTGATGAACAGGTTCGTTTTATCGGGCAAGGTTTAGCCAGTGGGCGTAGGCAGTATGTGATTGTTCCGGATAGGTTCAGTTTGAGTATGGAAAAAATCGTAATGGAGCAGTTGGGCTTGACTGCCAGTTTTGATTTTGAGGTTCTAACCATATCCCGTTTGGCAAATCTAGTTGTAAACAAAGGTAATAAAAAAGTGTTGAGTATGCTAGATGCCGTTATGCTGGTGCAATATCTTTTAAAAAAGAATAAAGAGCAGTTGGTTTGTTTTAATAAAATCCCGCCTACCCTACCTTTTGCCAAAATACTTTTTGATAGCATTGCTCAAATTAAAAGTTGTAAAATAACCCCGCAACGGCTTAAAAATATAGTGGGGAAATTGTATAAGGGTAATCTGCAACAAAAAATGGCGGATATCTCTTTGATATATGAGTTATACGAGAATTATATACAGGATAATTTTATAGACAGTAATAACAAAATCAATCTTTTGTGCGAACAGTTAAGCCTTTCGGATATTTTCAAAAATGCGGATGTTCATTTTTGTAACTTTTCAGATTGGACAGCACAGGATTATGAAGTTATATTTAACAGCATAAAAGTAAGCCATTCTACTTCCATAACTTTGAATCAAGCACAAAAGCAGAATAATAGCAGTATTTATCCTACCAAGATAAAGAGCAATATCAAAGATATATGTGACCGCTTAGGTTTGAAAATGGAAATAGTTGTTTGTAAGGACAGTTTGAGCGAGGACCAGAAACATATCTGCACACAGTTATTCGCCTTGAATGTTGAGAGTAAGGAGCAGGTGGATACGCAAAGTGTGCAACTATTTTCCGCAAATGATATGAATGATGAAGTTGAGTTTGTGGCTAAAAAGATACTTCAATTAGTTCGTTCAGGTGTTCAGTTCAGAGATATATGTATTCAATGCACGGATTTTTCAGCGTATAAGAATATCCTTGAAAGCGTGTTCAGTTCTTATAATATGCCTTTCTGGTTAGACCAGAATTTTAAGTTGGAGGATACTGAGCAATATAAGTTTTTCAAGTCTGTTTTTGATTGTGTGCGTTGGGGTTTTCTTCAAGATGATGTGTTGAGAGTGGTTATGAACGGGCTATCTGGCTTAACGCAACCGCAAAAAGAGCAATTTATTTTCTTTGCAGAAAAGTATGGGCTTGTGGGGAATATGTGGACACAGCCTTTAAAGTTAAAGAATAAATCGGTGGAGTTTGAGCAGTTCGAACAGTTGAAAGCAGACTTTATGAAAAATATTATTGAGTTTGCGGAAGATGTGCAACAGAGCGAAACAACCACGGATTTCTGTGAGTCCCTTGTCCGCTTAAATCAAAAGATGCAGTTGCCAGAAAAGACACAAGATTTATCCTTGTTTTTTGAGGGAAAGGGAGAACTCAAACAGGCTAGCATTTTACGCCAAAGTTCAGAGAAGATTGAAAAAATCGCACAGCAGTTAAAAGACTTGTTGGGAGATGAAATTGTTTCTTTTGAGGAATGGTTGGATATGTTTGAAGCAGGTGTTCAGGCTGTTGAAATTGCGCCCTTGCCTATGGGGCTTAATGGTATATTTATAGGGCAGATGCTTTCTAGTATGTTTGAAAGAACGCCATACTGTTTTATTTTGGGTGCGGTAGAGGGAAAGTTGCCTGCTTGGGTGCAGGATGTTGGGATTATCAGCGACACTGATATTCTTATATTAGAAGAACTAAATTTGTCGCCAACCATAAAGGAGTTGAATCAGCGGACAGTGCGAACCATTCAACAAAACTTAACTCTTGCCACCAACAGCCTTATAGTCACTATGCCTCGCAACATAAAAAATCAGCCCAGTCAGCCTAGCCGTATTGTAGAGCAGTTGAGTGGAATGTTCCGCCATAACGGCAATCTTTTACCTATTATAGAGGTGGAAAAACTATACTTAGATAAAAGTGCTTTTGGTGGAGAGGAAGAGCGTTTAAATTTTTTATTTCCGAGCGTAAACAATTTATTTTCTTGGCTTGCTGTTCATAAGGGGGATGCGCATTTTTTCGCACAATATTTGCAAAATTCATTTGGTGAGGCGTTGCTTTCTGAGCATAATGTTGAAACACATATATCTAACGCGGAGAAGTTGTTTTTTGTTAAAGGGTATACCAAAGCGACTGAGTTGGAAGGATACTTTTCCTGTCCTTTTCAGCATTTTATAGAATATGGATTGAAATTACAGGAAAGGCAAAAGAACAAAGTTCGACCAGTGGATATAGGAAATATCTTGCACGATATGGTGGAGCGGTTTGCTAAATATAGTGCAGGCAAAAAAATGACTGTCACAGAAATAGAGGATTTTGCAGTTCGCACTTTTGCGCAAATAATGAATAAACCGCAGTTTGAGCATCTTTTGTTCGGTTCACAAAATAAAGCCTTAGCCAAAGGTTTAGAGAGAGAAAGTATTCGTATTTGTATGGCGTTAAATCATCAGAATGAGCATAGCAAATATAAAATAGCCTTTACTGAGGCTAGTTTTGGCGATACAGGCTTTGCTCCTATGCCTGAAATAGTTGTTTATCAAACAAACCGTAAGTTAAGGATGCGAGGTAAGCTGGATAGGGTAGATTTTTGGGGAAATCGTTTTCGTGTTATAGATTATAAGACAGGAAAGCAAAAGTCTGAATTTCATATGCTAGATTTATACTTAGGTAAAAAAATTCAACTGCTCATATATTTAAATGCGCTTTGCCAAAGTTGGAAAGATGAGGAGGCTTATGGTGCTTTCTATTTTCCGCTACATAATGAATATCAGGATAGTAAGCCGACTTCGCAATATCAAAGTTATCGTATGGATGGGGTGACCATAAACGAAATGAATAATTTGTTGGCTCAGGATGACCAAGTGAGTTTTGAGAGCGCTCAGAGTGGTATAATAAACTTTTCTTTAAGCACGCGAAAAGAGGCTATACAACAAGGCTTGATGGAGGCAAAAGAGGATAAAAATCTAGTTACCAAAACTCAAATGCAGGGAATGATTCAGTATGCCTATAAGGTTTTTTCTAAGGCATTATCCGAAATTTTAGAGGGATATATTGAGCCTAAACCTTTTGAAGATTCTTGTTTATATTGCTCTTCAAAGTCTTTTTGTCCATACTTCGCAAAGGCGGAACAAGAGGCGAGAGGAACAGATTTTGAAGTGAAGAAAACTCTGTTTGAGGAGGTGTGCGATGAGCAATCAGAAAACTAAAAAAGAATTAAAGCCTGAACAAAAAGAGGCAATATCTTCATCACAAAATATCTTAGTTTCTGCAAATGCGGGGAGTGGGAAAACCTTTGTTATGTTACAGCGTGTGCTTCATTATATTGTGGAAGAAAAAGCCAACATTTTAGATTTTTTACTTATCACCTTTACCGATTCGGCATCTTCACAAATGCGCGTTAAGTTGGAAAAGGAATTGCTCAAAAAGTTTAATGATGCACAGACCACGGCATCACAGAAAGAACATTTGAGACAACAAATTGCCCTTTTGCCTCAGGCGGATATCAGCACCATACATACCTTTTGCTATAAGTTGATAAAAAAATATTTTTATCTTTTAAACATTGAGGCTAGTTGTGCTGTTGCTGACCAAGATAGGAGTGAGATATTGCAGGAAAAGGCTATGCAAAACACTCTTAATCAGTATACTCAGGAGCAGGATTCAGACTTTATGTATCTATTGTCCGCATATGATAACAAGCGTAATTTTAATACCATAAAAGAAATTGTGTTGAAAATTTATAATTTTCTGCAAAATCAGCCGAGTAGGAAAAAGTTTCAAGAACGGATAGAGAAAGTATATTCTGAAAGTTTGGAGAGTTCGGATATATGTTCAATTATTGATTGTCGCATAGTGTCTGAGATGGACTACTGGAAAGAAGAGTTTGAAAAAATATGCCATAGTGCGAAAGAGGCGGGTTTTGAAAAATTAGAACTTGCTTGTTGGGATATTGTCAACAAACTATCTTCGGTTAAAGAGGAAAACGGGTTTGCTAAAAATCATACCCTACTTTTTGATTATTTGATAGGCTTTCCAGATAAGCCACGAAAGGGTAAGAATGAGGAATGGAATGTTGTTAGTGAGAAATACGCTACCAGAAAAACTGATTTAGGGAAAGATTTAGAGCGTATTCGTAAAAAGGTATATCTTTCTAAAAACATTGAAGAGTTACAAGAAAATTTATTTTGGTGTAAAAACAATGTGGATATGCTTATGCAAATAGAAGAAAAGTTTGCAGAGAATTATCAGCAATTAAAAAGGCAAAGAAGCCTGCTAGACTTTTCTGATTTGGAACATTTGGCGCTTAAATTGCTTGAAGACCAAACTGCGCGTGAAGAAATTAGTAGGTCATATAAACAAATATTTGTGGATGAGTATCAGGATGTTAATGACATTCAGGAAGAGATTATTAACAGGATATGGAGAGAGGGGGACAATCTACTATTTTTGGTGGGCGACCCTAAGCAAAGCATATATAGGTTTAGAAACACTAATCCTAAAATAATGTTAGATAAGGTGACGCGATTTACCCAAAGTTCAGAGGACAAAAAGGCTATCACCTTAACGCATAATTTTAGGAGCGATAAAAATATTTTGGACTTTGTGAACTGGGTTTTTTCTAAAATTATGACTCCTTTAACCGCCAAAATTGATTATAAAAAATCAGGTATGTTTCAAGCGGGAATAGATTTTCCAGAACAAGCAAGTTCTCTTCCTAGCGTTGAGATAAATTTGGTTGCGGTGGAAAATATCAAAAAAGAAAAGCAGATACCTAGTAGTGTATACAGCGTTAAGCAGGCTGAAAACAAGCCGGGCGAGGAGGGCTCATATGCCAAAAGTGAAGCCTTTATTGTGGCTTCCCGAATTGCTGAGTTGGTAGATGGAAAGCATATGATTTTTGATACTGATTATCCCTTGAACGGGGGGCTAAGGCCGGTGAACTTTGAGGATATTGTTATTTTACATAGGTCAAGAGGGGCGTATTTGGATGCCTTAACTTCTGAGTTGGAAAGACAAAATATCCCTGTTCGTAATATCAGCAAAGAAAAAGTTTTAGATGAATATGAAGTTCAAGTGCTTTTTAATTATTTGAAGTTACTACACAATGCACAAGAGGACTTTGCTTTGGTAGGCTTTTTGAGTAGCGATATTATTCGCTGTTCCTTTTCTGAATTGGCAGAACTTCGAGAAAAAGGGGATGAAGATTTTCATTTGCTTTGTGAGCAGTATAAGGATGAGTTTCCCAAAATAGCCAAAGCATATGATTTGATTAATCGGGGTAGGCAAAAACTGATAAACGGAACTATTTATCAGGTGTTGCGTTGGCTGATACAAGAAAGTGATTATTACAGTTTAGTGTTGGCTATGCCGAATGGCTCTGCCCGATTGACTAATGTTAAGGTTTATCTAAATGATTTTTTATCCCGTGAATATAACGGTGATTTGGTAAGTTATTTGTCCTATGTGGAAAATAATGATGAGGTCAAAAATTCAACTCAAAGTAGCGGTGAGGGAAGTGCGGTCAGCGTAGTTACTATGCACCAAAGCAAAGGGTTGGAATACCCCATTGTGTTTGTGGTGGATATGGCTCATCAGTTTAATAGGGGCAACCTTTCAGGCCCGTGTTTGTTCAGCCCTAATTTAGGGATAGGTGTTCAGGTGTTTGATAAAGATGAAAGGTATCGCAACAGCACTATTGCCCGTTCTGCAATTATTATAGAGGAGGGCGAACAAGAGTTTGCTGAGCAGTTGCGTGTTTTATATGTCGGATTAACCCGTGCCAAAAATCATTTATTTATTACCGGAAAAGCAGATTTGGATAAGATAGAGAATAACATCAGCACTTATTCTTTACAGCGACAGAAAGATTATTTATCTATAATTTTATCCGGTTTAGAAAGTGACCAGTTAGAGCAATTAAAAACCAAGGGGCATATAACTATTAAAACAAGCCCGAACACCAAATTTAATGTAAACATATTCCCGAAAATTGAGCCACAGACAAATATTGAACAAAAGGTAAAAAAAGAGGACATAACCCACCTAAATGAGGGGGATAGTGAACAAATTTTGAAAAATATTGCCCTTATTGAGCAACAGGTCGCGGTTCAGAAGAAAAATAGTTCTATTGCTTTTAAAAACAGTGTGACCCGTATTATGCAGGAAGAGGAATATCAGACCCAGTATGCCTTTGCCCCTAAGACCTTCAATTTCAAAGAACATAGCGTAAATGCGGATGAGATAGGAAACGCATATCACCAAGCAATGGAGAAAATCCCGCTTGATTTGGATACCCAGCAAGAAATCGCTCAATTTTTGCAGGAAAACTTAGATTCAGATACATTAAAATTGCTAGATTGTGGCAAGATATTTAAGTGCGTAAAATATTTACAGCAATGGAGTAAGAAAGCACAAACTATCTTCCGTGAAAGAAGGTTTTATCTGTTTCTTCCACATAATCAGGTAGTGCCTAACAGCGCGGTAACTGACCGCATTTTGATTCAGGGAGTAGTTGACTTTGTGCTATGTAGTGGGGATGAAACCATTTTGATTGATTTTAAGACAACCAGAGAACCAGATGATGAGCGATTGCGTGAAAAATACAAAATTCAAATGGAATGTTATAAAATAGCGGTAGAAAACGCACTAAAAAGAAAAGTAACCAGCAAAATCATATATTCTTTTTTCAAAGATTGTGCAATATTGTTTGACAAATAAATGGTTAGTTAATATAATACGAGAGAAGAGAAATAAAATTCAAAAGATAGGAGAGTTGAGATGAATTCAAATTTGATTGCAAGTGCTGTTGATGATATATTTGATTTTTTCGCTAAGGCCTTTAAGGAAATAAATTTCGATATTATCTTTGTAATGGGTATCGGATTGATGTTATTGTTTTCTGTTATAGGTATGGTAAGAATAGTTTTTTGCTACGAATCGAAGACAGTTCGGGGTATAAAAAAAGTGAATAGATACCTCTTACAAAACCCTTTTATAACAGAAGAGAATCTAGTGATTTTTCACGGTCATATAAAAAAGATGCCCCAGCGTATCCGTGACCGTTGGCAGTTGTTTGTTTTAGAACGGGATGGTTTACCTAGTAAATACTTAACCACAGAGTATTGTGTGAAAAGGCCGTTGGCAAATAGTGTATTACACAGTTTGGGTAAACAAATCACCCTTACATCCATTTTATTATCTTTGTTAATGTTTATATTTGGATTAGGTTATGCGCTTGCAAATGCAGCCCCATCTGCTGCTGCTACCGTTTCAAATTTGATAGATGTTGTAGTTTACTCTGCAATAACTCCTATTTTCATTTTAATTATAGGAACTTTGATGCGTATGCTAATACAACTTCGTATAAGTAGAGTGAATATGAAATTGTACGATGTCTTTAATGTCTTTGTTCGTAATGTAAATTTAGCAGTTGCAACTATGCCGGATAGCATAGACTATGAAGTTTTATTTACCCAGAAAGAGATTGATGATGGTATTCCTATCCTAAGGGAATATTTGGAAAAGAAAGCGCTTGAAGAGCGACAGTTGTTAGAGCAGAGCAAGTATGACGCATTATCACATAGTCCTTATAATTTTAAAGATTTGGGCGTGGATGGAGAGCAGTTGATATCGCGTGCGGTTAAGGAAAGTGAAGCATTCCTTATGAAGAAAATAGATGTCCAGAACGAAATACAGGATTTAGAGAAGAAGTTAACTCAGGCAGAAGGCAATATGGACGAGATTGAAAAAGAGGCAAACATAAAACTGCAAACTATTAAAGAGAACTTAGAGCGTTTGGATAAGGCTATTGCTGAAACGACTAACCGTGTGGAGATTAACTATAACCGTAGACAGATTAAGGATGAAATGGATAAGCGTGCTTTAATTGAGAAAGATTTAAAATCTCTATTGAGCAAAGAGCAGGTTATAGTCAACGAGTGTAAGGCTGAGATACAAAAACGCAAAGAATCAATCGAAAAAGATAAATCACGCGTGGAAGAGGCTTTGACTTCGGAATACGATACTTTTGCGGTGAAAGTTTATGATGTGCTTAATGAAAAAGTTAATGAAGAAAATGTGGATATAGTCAAAGAATATCAGGCACAAATAGTAGATTTAAAAGCAAGAATACAAAACCTTAATCGTGAGGTAGAAAGTAAGAATTCTATCATTGCAGAAAAAGAGTTGGAAATAGGCAATATTTATATTACAAATGAAAAAGCCGCAGGTATGCTAAAAGACAGAAGGAACAAAGAGGATATGCGTGCTTCGGATTTTCAAAACGCGGATATGACTGAGGAGAATTATAGCAATGCTCCTAACCTTATGAATGAGGCACAAGCGGAACAGTCCCAAGAAGAAATTTCATACTATGACAACGAAGGAAATCTGATTGACTATTCCGAATATTATGATGAAAACGGTAATTTGATAGATTATTCACAATACTATGATGAGAACGGAAACTTGATAGATTATTCTAAATATTACGATGCCGAAGGCAATTACATAGGGACAACTGAGAGCGAAACTGATGAACAGAATCAACCAAAAAGTATGACAGAAACACAAGGTGATATAGGAAATCTAAAAGATGCGACTGAAAAGAAAGAGGACATACCTACTTTAAAAGATATAGAAAAAGCCAACCTTGAAGCACTGAAAGAGTATTATCCAACAGGCGCTGCGGAAGATGATGGAGATGCTCCTTTGTTGGAAAACAAAAAGACTATTGAATCTTCGGATACCTCTATTGAGGGGGCTGACTCCAAAAAAGAGGAAGCGGTGAAAAAGCCGAAGAAAGTTGCAAAAAAGACAGGACGAGATAGCGCAGTTGACTCAGGGAAGATGGAAGGTAGTTCAGAGAAAGGTTCTAGCAGTAAGAAGGCTTTACCGCAAAAAACTGGCAAAAAGGAATTAGAAAAGAAAGACTCTAAGGTTAAGGATAAGGCTGCGGACAAAGGAAAAAAGAAAACAGTAGAGCAGAAAAAAGAGGCTGATAAAGGAAGGAAGCCATCCACAAAAGAAAAGAGCGCCTCAAAAACAACTAAGGCAAAAGATACAACCAAGGCAAAAGATACAACTAAGGCAAAAGATACAGGCAAAGACAAAAAACCTACTAAAAAGTTAAGCGATGGAGATAAGAAGCCGGCTAAAAAAATAAGCGATAAAGAAAAAGAAAGCAAGAGTCCGGACAAAAAAGTTGAGACAGAGCATGTTAAAGAAGACGACTTTAACGAATTGCAACAAAAGATAGACCAAGAGAATATGAAGTTGCAACAGCAACAGGATGAGTTAAGGGAGCAGATTGATCAGGCAATAGGGAAAATTGAAGGTTCAAAAAGCACTAAGAAAACTCAAAACCTTGCAGGGATAAAAGAACTTATAAACAAACTTAAAGAACAAGCAAAACAGGCTAAGGCACAGGGAGCGACTAAGCAACAGATAAGAAGTATAAACGCCTCTGTCGCAGAACTTGTTGAGGTTATAAGTAAGTATTCCAGTAAAAAATAGGAGCGGGAAATATAGAGAAAAAGAGGGATATTAGCCCTATTGTATATTGATATAATTTAATTTATAAGGGGGGAGTTGTTTAACTCTCTTTTTCTTTTGCATTATTTATGAGGGACTCTCTTTTAACCTCTTTTTCTTTTGCTTCCGCACTAAATGCAAAAAGGGGAATATCCAAAGTTCAAATTGCTTGTCCTCTAAGAAATTAAGTAAAAAATAAAATAACACCAAACAGTCTTATTTATATTTAATTAAGTAGGTTCTTCAAACTCTCTTTTCCTCTTGTTTTTTATGCTTCCACCTAAATAGAAAAACAATCTATTAGCATTATATATTGTCTGCTACAAATTAATTGATAAGAGGATTTTTCTTACTCTCTTTTTCTTTTTGATTTTTATTTTTAATTAAAAATTGATAGACTTTTTTAATTTTGCTAAATATAAAAACACAGAATATTGATACATATTTTTGAAAAAACTTTTTTTCTATCCAAAATCCTAACAATGCGCCCACTATGGTAAACAGCCTTATTTCTCCGTAATTGCATAAACATATTCCTATAAAGAAAATAATAGCAAAAACAATAGGGCGAAAAACATCCACCATAAAAAGGATGCTTTTTTTCTTTATTTTTGTGGTTATCCAGTGCGGAATAGCATCAATTATACCAGCAAAAAAGCCGAAGGACATCATAGTTAAAAATATAATACTCTGATTTGCGCTTTCAAAAAGCACTATTTAAAAATCCTTTTCAGAAAACTTTTCCGCTCAGGCTGATACCTTATGCTATCTATGTTTCCTTCCACCTCAACTACACCTTGCTGAACATCCAACTTTTTTACGTGCATATTTTTGCCCGAGATAACCAAGGGGCTTTTCATCGCTATACAGATAATTTGATTTTCGTTGCTACTTTCCACTTTTTCCACCCCAGTTAGTTGTAGCATTTTTCTTGAATCACATATTATCTTATGATTAGAAATGGTTTTTTCCATTAGACACCTCTTAGAATATATATGCTAACTTTTTAAATTTTATTGATAAAATAATATATTATATAATTTAAAGTGAAATTTTAGTTGTGTGCTTTTAATTTTAGTTGAGCGTTTCTACTTTCAGTAGAGTTTGATTTTACTACCCATTTCTAAGTTATGCTACTAATACGCCTAAGTTATGTTTAAGGATACACCTAATTAGTTATGTTACTAATACGCCCAAGTTATGTTGCTAATACACCTAAGTTATGTGAATGTTATGTTTCATCACATATATTTTATTAGAATTATATTGCTCACACACCCCATCGCCTTTACTTGTCACACATCAAATACAGTTAATGATTTATTTGTTATAGTTGTGTGTTTTAGAGATATAGTAAATCAAGTTAAGAAACAAAATGTAGCCTTTGTATTGTGTTTTTCTGGGGGATTGTGGTATAATCGGACAGGAAGGTTTTTATGAAAATAATACAGGATTTATCTTTACAAGAGATGCAGGATTTGGTGGTGAGTTTGGGCGAACCGCAATATAGAGCAAAGCAGTTGTATGAAAATATATATATGGGTAAAAGAATAGAGGAGATATCTAATCTTCCTCAGTCTTTCAAAAATGCTCTATTAGGTGCGTTTGTTGATGAGCCTATTAAAGTTCATACTGTGCAAAAAGATGCAGAGGGCACTCAAAAATTTGCGTATATACTTTATGATGATAATATTATTGAGGGCGTGTTGATGCAGTATAAATATGGAAACACTCTTTGCGTTTCCACTCAGGTTGGATGCCGTATGGGGTGTAAATTCTGTGCCTCCTCTTTGGGTGGTCTTACTAGGAATTTAAGTGCCGGAGAAATTTTAGCACAAGTTTTGGTTGTTAATAAAAAGTTGGGCGGTTCGGTTAAGAAAAGGCAAATAACAAATATAGTTTTAATGGGTAGCGGAGAGCCCTTAGATAATTATGATAATGTGGTGAAGTTTTTAAGACTGGTTACCGCTAGGGAAGGGATAAATTTTTCAGCGCGAAACATAGCCCTTTCTACTTGTGGTCTTGTTCCCCAAATCAAAAGTCTAGGTGAGTTAGGGTTGCCTATAACTTTGACCATTTCGCTACACGCACCTAAGGATAGCATACGCAAAAAAACTATGCCTATTGCCAACGCTTATAGTATAGAGGAGATTATAAAAGCAAGTAAACAATATTTTAAAGCCACCGGTCGAAGGGTGGGGTTTGAATATGCTTTGATAAAAGGGGTAAACGATAGTGCAGAATGTGCCAAAGAATTAGCAAAACTTGTTCAAGGCTTTCCGACACATATAAACATTATACCTTTAAACGAGGTAGATGAACGCGGTTTAAAAACAGTTTCACATTCAGAGGCGGAAATATTTGCACAGCAATTAAGGCGGTTGGGTTCATCAGTAACAGTTAGGAGAAGGATAGGGGAAAGTATAGATGGCGCTTGTGGGCAGTTGCGAAATAAGATTCTAGAAGAAAAGTAGAGGTTGAAGAGGTTTTCACTCTCAAAAAGGGGAGGGTAAGTTTTTCACCGAGATATATTCAGTTCTTTCATTTAACAATATAAAAAAGAAAATGATTTAATAAAATCATTTTCTCTATCACCGATGTGGCGTCAAAACTTAGTTGACACTTCTACATAAGTTCCACGCTGGTATAATCATTGGACGCAAAAAAACTAGAAAATCAATATAAAAATAAATATGTTTTATCACAGTCCTGATGCAAGTAGTCTATTATCTCTAAAATCAAATGTTTTATAATAATCAAGCCAAATTTCTAATTGCTCATCTTCGAGGCACTATCAAGAGTCCGCGTATGTTGTTTTGTGATTTATGATGATAATATTAAAATATTTGGAAGTGTAGGCGAAAAATCAAAGAGTTCGATTATGTTATTCTATGGTTTATGATAATCTTGCATTCTAAACCTTTTCAAACTATAATCAGTAAAGCAACCTTTTGAAACATTATGTTAGGTTATATTTCTACCATAAAGCATTCAAAGAAATATGATGCTAGGAATTTTATGAGCAGAGAAAGGAAGATTACGCTTTATAATAATCTTTCAGGATAAAATCTTGTCCGTGCCCTGAGTGAACTATAAGGTTTGAGTCCAGTTCTTTTAGTCGGCGTAAACTTGTTCTTAAATCTAGCATACTTCCAGTGGGTAAGTCATAGCGACCTATATTTCCCCCTTCAAAAATAAAATCTCCACAGAAGAAATGGCTTTTTATAATCAGCCCCAAAGAACAATTACTGTGTCCAGGGAAATGCAATATGCTCCCTTTTTCTGAGCCCACCATAATGGTGTCGCCCTCAGTTATTATTTTCTGCTGGCGGGTAGGAAGGGTTATAGAAAGGGTTTCCCCAAAAGCGCGGCTTCCATTTTGGTCAGCACTGTGTAATTTTTCAGAAGCCTGTTCGGATAAGTAGACAGGACAGTTTAAAGGCACCCAACTTTCTAAGGCGGAAAAGTGGTCATAGTGTGCGTGTGTTAAAAAAATCCCGACACATTTTTTGTTTTCCAAATCTGCTTTAACGCGTTCAAAAGATATGCTAGGGTCTATCACCAAAAACTCATCATCTTGATGAATTATATACATATTTGAAAGCAATTCAGACTGTTCCGCCCATTCTGCACCATCATACTTAACTACTGAAAAAGACATAAATTCCCCCTTGTTTTCCTTTATATTTTTATATTTCTATCTTGTTTTATGTTACTTTTTTATTACTGATTTTTTCTCTATTCTGTTTTTATTTCCGCTCTATTTTATGACTGTTTTCATTTTTTATCCTACTTTTTATTGTAGGCTTATATGTTCGCCACCATAACTATAAGAGTAAAATCCAGAGTGTCCTATTCTTATCTAAACTATCCTATTTCTCTGTTACTGTTTCGTCCGTCTGGCAAAAGTCAAAATTCAAATTGTTTGTCCGCTAATACATTCAGCCAAGAGCACGATGACATTAAAAAATTGACAGAAGCGAAGTCAAGCAAAGATTTATCTTCCATATCTTATTGCTAGATAATAATCAAAGTCAAGTCAAGGTTCTACCTCTTATACTATAAGATAAAAATCAAGTCAAGGTTCTACCTCTTATACTATAAGATAAAAATCAAATCAAAGTTCCACTTCATCCTATAAGATAAAAAGCAAATCAAAGTTTCACTATTTGCTATATTAAGCAAACAAAAACATTAAAAACTATTCAATCTTTATTTGGACACTTATGATGGCGTGAAAATTGCATATATAGCACCAAAAACTCTTAAATCATTTAGGCTTTTAACTTTATCTTAAACTATGAAATTTATACAAAGATTACTCAATTAGTTTATAGTTTTTTGTGGACATTGTCAATTTATTGGACTAAAATTTTTTTATATCGTATAATTAAAGGAAACAAAAAGTAGGTTCAAAATTAAACCCCATTCAAAGGACTTGAGCGTTAAGGTATTAAGTGAAGAGTGGATAACATCAAAAAAAATATAGAAAATATAGGCGGTTTTTATGCAAAAATTAAAGAAAATTTTATACCCTCAAAGCGTGGCGCTTATCGGTGCAAGCGAAAAAGAGGGGGCTGTTGGTAGTGAATTATTAAAAAGGATTATACAGTTTGAATATAAAGGGGAAATATATCCTGTTAATCCTAAGCATTCCACTCTTTATAATTTGAAATGCTATGCGGACATTACCCAAATTCCGCATCAGGTAGATTTGGGGATAATTGCCGTTCCTGCCAAGGCGGTTAGTGCAGTGCTAGACCAGTGTCATCAAGCAAATGTGCTAGATATTGTTATAATTTCCAGCGGGTTCAAAGAGATAGGCGGAGAGGGTGTTTTGCTGGAACAGGAATTAAAAAGCAAGATTGAGCGTTATAAAATGAATGTTTTAGGCCCTAATTGCTTAGGCGTTTTTAATGCAGATAAAAAGCTAACTTTTGATGGTTGCTTTGCGCCTATTGTTCCTAAGACAGGAAGTGTGGGGTTTGCAACTCAATCCGGGGCTTTGGCGGCAGGAGTTTTTAGTGTAAGTTCGACCTTGCGTATAGGATTCAGTCAAATGGTATCGCTTGGAAATCAAACAGATATTGAGGGGCTGGATGTTTTAGAGTTTTGGGAAAATGATAATAATGTCTCCCAACTACTGCTTTATTTAGAGGGTATTAAAGAGCCTAAAAAGTTTAGGGAAGTAGCGACGCGTATTGCTAAGAAAAAGCCTATTTTGATATTAAAGTCGGGCAGAAGTGATGCCGGCGCAAAAGCCGCTGCCTCACATACCGGTTCTTTGGCGGGCTCGGATAGCGTGGTTGAAGCGCTGTTTGCCTCTTGTGGTGTGGTGCGTGAACTTCGCTTGCGTGACCTTTTCAACTCAGCGCAGGTGTTGGGAAACTGCGTTTTACCAAAGGGGAAAAGGTTGGGGATTTTGACCAATGCAGGTGGCCCGGGAATTCTAGCAACTGATTCGGCTAATGATATGAAAATAGAAGTCCCAACTTTTAGCCAAACTTTACAATCTCAGTTGAAGCAAATAACCCTACCTCAGGCAAGTTGTCGAAATCCAGTAGATTTGGTTGCCAGTGCCAGCCGTGAACATTATGCTCAGGTTGCTGAGAAGTTGTTACAGAGTGATGAGATAGATATGTTGTTGGTTATATATTTATATATCACAGAGAAAAATGATATTGCTGTATTTTCAGACTTAGAGGCGTTGAAGAAAAAGTATCCGAACAAGCCTATAATAACGGTATATATGACTACTCCGGATTTTGACCAAAGGGTTGCTCAACAGTTACCCGATGCCACAATTCCTATTTTTGATTATGTGGATGATGCCCTGCGTGGATTTAAATTGTTGGTGGAAAGAAAGGAATTTTTAACCGAAATAGAGCAGGAAACACCGCAGTATCAAGTGGATAAAAACACAGTCCAGCAAATTATTTCAGTTGCCGAAAAAGAAGGTCGTGAGTTGTTAAGTACTAAGGAAAGTTTGGAAGTTTTTAGTGCGTATGGGTTATGCTTACCTAAATATAAAAGCGTTTTAAGTTTGGAAGAGGTTTTAAAAAATGCTGAGCAAATTGGGTATCCTTTGGTGCTGAAAATGAGCAGTAAAAAGGTGAGCCACAAAACAGATGTTGGTGGTGTTGTGGTGGGCATAAGTAGTCCGCAACAGTTAGAAGCGGAGTGGACAAAGTTAGAAAAAAAGTTGCGCGAGGCTCAGTTGTGGGATACCTTGGATGCAATTTTGGTGATGCAACATATAAAGAGTGGTGGGCGTGAATTTGTTGCTGGTATAGTGGATAAGGATGAGTATGGGCACCAGATGATGTTTGGTATTGGAGGGGTGTTTGTAGAGGCTCTAAAAGAGGTGGCTTTTAGTCCTTGTCCGCTCACTTTACGCGATGCAAATGCGCTTATAAACGGAACGAAAGCCAAAAATCTTTTAGGCGAAGTTCGAGGCAAAGGGGCCGCCGATTTAGATGTTTTACGGGAAAATTTATTGCGATTAAGTCAATTAGTGTCCGATTTCCCGCGAATAAAAGAGGTGGATGCAAACCCTTTTATGCTGAATCAGCAGGGCAAACTATACGCAGTAGATGCGCGAATCATTTTGGATAAGTAAAAGGATGAAACAAAACTCTCAAATTGATATGGTCGCATAAGTTTGAATTATTTTGAAATATGGTTGCCTAAATTTGAATCATTTTTAGTAAAGCGATAAAAAACTCTCATTGATTGGGGCGCCGGAATGAGTCATTGTGGGATGGGCATAAGTATGAATTATTTTGGATAAAAAACGGGGATAAAGAAATCCCTCAAATCGATATGGTCGCATAAGTTTGAATTATAAAAAAAGGAGTATAACTCCTTTTTTATTTTATAGGTTTGAATGTTGTTTTGCAACTTTTCTCATTCTTGAAGAAAGTAAGAAAATCATTAAAAACAGCAGAAAATTGTTGAGAAGGATAGAGAAAATTGCTAAGAGAAAACAATAACATTATTGAGAAAACAACAAATCCTTTAAGGCTCTTTTCTTTTTTGAAGCAAAGTTGTTATCTCTTGTCTATTGTGAAAAAGACTGTTCCTTTCTAAAACTTTATAATTCTCAGACAATATTTTCAAGCCCTCTTGTATCCCTTTTTCAGGGTTGCCGGGTAATTTTAAGGTGACAATAGCCAAACCTTCTTCCTTTAAACAAGGGGTTAAAATGTTCATAATAGTTGCCGTTGTTGCGGGGTCTACATTCATATCGTTTACAATGATATCATATTGCCCATCTTTGGAAAACTCTTTGGCTTGAACAACATTTTCAATCTTACATTTGTGATGCTTAACTTTTGGATTCTGCAATAAAGTGGGGTTCAGTTCCCCCGGGTCTACTGCATCCACAAAAAATCCATACTCTAATAAAACCTTTGTCCATCCTCCGGGCGAAGCGCCTATATCCAACGCCTTTCCTCCACCTAATTCTATTTTATACTTTGCCAACGCCTCTCTTAATTTATTTTCTGCTCTGGATATTTTCTGCTTTCCGCTTGCCGAACTTACCCTATATTCGTTGCAAGAAAAGTTTAAATTTTGATTACTATTTGAATCGCCTAAATAAAAATTATTTTCATTTAAAAATATTGATAAAATTCGTATGTTGTCCTCATTTATAATCTTTTTATCAGAAAAAATAGGGACACCACCTTTTTCAGTAAAATAAGAGCCTATAAAAACTTCTAGGTCTTTGGAGGAGTAAGGTAAAGGTTGGTTCTCCTTTGTTCTTCCGTTGCAAATCCTCACTTGAATAGCAAATTTTTCATCTTTTTCTATGATGTGTCCACAGAGCAGTAAGGTTTCCAAAATAGTTGCTTTGTCTTCATCTAAATCACCAGTTATTTCTCCCTCTTTTCTTGCAGGGGCAATGTGTTTAATAAAAAAAGGTTTCTTTTTTTCTAATAAAATTAAAAAATCTGATTGAGGCATAGCAGATTCAATCAAGGATAAATTGTCCTCAAAATGCTTTTTAAAAGTTATTTCATTATCTATCTCTTGTAATTCTTTTAAAACACTTTTTCTAAAATGAGGGGTATAAGTTATTATAAACTGCATTTTTTCCACCTTTATTTGTTGTATACCGAAGGGCTATTTAAGTTCGCTAAAACCTTTTATTTTCATCTTCCCCATACAGGTTTTTTTGAGTTTTCTACTCTTTGCTCAATGTCTTAGATTGTGGGCAAATGGAACGGGCTTGATTTTTAGCCTCCACCTTTTAAGTTCGCTCAAAACTTTTTCATCTTACCTCTTCTGTAATGTCTAAGAGGATAAACTCTGAGGCACTGTTTGCTTGATTTCTCCAAATAAGCAAGGATTTTAGTATTTATCTATTCTTATTTGATTTGAGCCACTGCTTTTTGTCCCCATCTCAGCCAACTCATATCCCGAGAATGTCGAAGGGCTATTTAAGTTCGCTAAAACGCCACTCACCATATGCTTGTTCAAATAACTACAACTTTGTTTAAGTAATATCTTATAGGAATTGAAACTTTGGTTTGATGTAGCGCTACTTTTCGTGCCATAGCCTTATATATTCTAATTTTTAAGCGAATTATTTCATTGAATTTAAAATGCTCTATTAGATATTTATTTACTCATCACCGAAAATCATTTTTGTGATTTCAGTTAAATCATCGGCGTGATATTTTGCGGCGGCTATCGCATCAGCATCCAAATTATCCCCGCCTCGTGCTACTGAGAAAGTGCATTTTTGCAGGCATTCTATATCGTTAACATCATCGCCAAAGTAATAAATATCTTTTGCATCTTTTGCAAAGTGGGAAGCGGGTTGTTTTTTCTCGTGTTCAACTAATGTTTTTAGTGCTGTCCATTTTGTTCTGGCGGTTAAAGTTATAATATCTAAAAATTTGGCTTGATAAATACCGCATTCATCATTACCAAACTCTTCAATCAATAAGTCAAGAATGCGTTCTCTTTGGGTTGAGTGAAGGACTATTGCGTTCAAAATATCCCCATCTTCCATAATAATTTGCTTTGCTGTTTTGGGACCTGTTGTTATAGGAATGCCAATCTTTTTACTCTTTTCGTGTTCTATAAATTCTTCAATAGAAGATGCCAGTTCCTCAGTTTTTGGGTATGGAATATGAAACATAGTGTCATCTTTCCCGAATGCAAGAACACTGAGGGGGGCTATTTCACAAAGTTGCTTTGTCACTTTTAGAATTTTATCCTTATCCAAACAGTGTTTGAACAACTCTTGTCCATCCCGACCATAAATCATTGCACCAGTTGCGGTAATAAAATATGGCTTCATATCTTTCATATGTGGAAAATGGAAAACCAATCTATCCCAAAGCGCTTGGGTAGTGCTTTGGAAATTGCCTGTTGCAAATATTAGGTTACAATCGGTTATTTTTTTATTCTCAAAAATAGGAAAAACTCCGGGGAAAAGTTCGCCTTTCCTGTCTATTAAAGTGCCATCAATATCAAAGGCTAATGTTTTTTTGGTCATAAGTTTCTCCTCTTTATTTATATTTTTTTTGTGTTTAATGGTTTATCTGGTTTTATCCGACTGTTTGATGCCTCAGGGGATAACGACTAAGATTTGTTTTTTGTGATATCTCACCGTTGCTTTATATCTCAGAGGTAGCACAACTAATAAAACTTTGGATTTCGGGTAAGGGTCTGAGTTTTTGCTTAAAGTAGCAGCAGCTAAAATTTGGCTTTTCCTTGTTGCCAGACTACTTGCTTGAAGTGTCCGAAGATAAGTAACTAAATTTTGTTTTCCGAAGTCTTAAAGAGCAGGGGCTAAAACTTTGATTTTTTGCAGTGGCAAACAAGTAAAGTTAGTCTATTTAAGTCAGAAAGGACAAGCAATTTGAACGGGCTCCATTTGAGCCGTTATCCTTTTCTTTGCTTTCACTTTTATAACGGACACGCCACTATTAAGTAATATATTCCCTTGCTTCTTTTGTCTGCTGTGATTTTGAGATGTATCCCGCTTAATTTTAAATAGTATAAAAATACAATAAAAAAATTAAAGCAACAGAAGTTAAGAATGCAGTAGGAATTAGAGCAACGGAAATTAAAGCCACAGAAAATAAGGATGCAACAAAATTTAAAGCCATAGAAAACAAGAGGATAAACAGAATTAAAGCACATTCAGAACCCAAATGCTGGTATGATTCAAAATATTAACTGGTTAATATTAAGTTATTTGAATATAATATTTTACCAAAAAATACAGTAGTTTGTCAATGTAAAGAAGCAAGAAACATTGTGCTAATTTATGTATTTTGATAAGTTTTAGAAATCAAAAACTTTAAGGGCTTATATGGTATGTTTAGATGTTTTTTTTCTGATAGCAGGCAGTGTAACATATCGTAGGTAAATTTGGTTATTTTAGAAATTTTAGTCGTTTATATTTAACAGACCTTAAAACATAACAGATTATCCAAAAGTTAGTTAAGTTTTAGATAGTATCATATTTGAAGAAGAAAGTAAAAGTAGCACTGAAAAAATAAATTATCAAACAAGTCAGTTAAGCGTTATATGATATCATATGGAGGAAAGAGGGGGTATAACAAAATATCAAAAAGTTAGTTAAGTTTTAGATAGTATCAGATGGTATGAGTTAGCAGATAGTGTAATATATTATAAGCAAATTTAGTTGTTTTAGAAAAATTATTTGTTCATAATGCCACAGATTAGTTTGTGGGCAACAAGCCCGAATTGTTTATTCCAAAAGCACTCACAGACTATAAGAAGCAAGGGTGGTTTTTTAACTTATAATGTGGGATTTGAGGTAATAAAAAGGCCTTTATTTTTGAGGCTAAACTTTTATTATAAAGTGTTTTTCAGTTTACAAAAGAGGTTTTTGCGGGTATAATTAAAGGGTATGGATGTGGATAGAATATAGGGATAGAAGGCATATATAAAAACAGGAGAGCCGGTCTAGATATAAGGGGTGTGAGCAGAGCAGGGAAGGTGACTAATTTAAGAAAAGGCAAAAAGTCAGTCTTACGAAATTGTCTAAAAAAGGAACACCAAAAGCCCGGGTTGAATTGAGAAGAAATAAATAGAAACCCAACAAAAAGGGGAGGAATATAAGGAGGCTAAAA
>CAYJAI010000012.1:0-7388 GCA_964368395.1 uncultured Christensenella sp.
AAAAAAAAAGTTTGGTGAACGGTTTGAGCAGGACCGCACTTTTAAGGAAATGACTACTTTCAGAATAGGTGGTTTGATTAAATATTTTGTTCGTATTTTGAATGAAAAGGAAGGGGTTTTTTTAATAAATTTATGTAAAGAATGTAAAATCCCTTTTTTGATTTTAGGTGGTGGTTCAAATGTTTTAGCAAAAGATGAGGGGTTTAGTGGGATGGTTATATCTACCTTGCAAATGAAGGAAATTCATTTTAAAAACAACTTAGTGAGTGTGCAAAGTGGGGCGAGGTTATATAACCTTATATCTGAAAATGCAAAAAGAGGTTTGAGTGGTTTAAAGTGGGCGGTAAGTATTCCGGGAACAGTAGGCGGTGCTGTTATAATGAATGCAGGTGCTTTTGGGGGACAAATATTTGATTGGCTAAAAAGTGTAACTTATTATGATGGTAAAAAAATAAAAACAGTGGACAAAAAAGATATAAAGTTCGGGTATCGTTCTAGTCAATTTAAGGAGCAAAAAAATATTATTATTTTTTCTGCTTGCTTTCAGTTTGAGAATAAAGAGGTGCATACTGTCAACAATAATATTAAAGTTTTTATAGAAAAAAGGATGTCCACTCAAAGAGTAGGATACCCTAGTGCGGGAAGTGTTTTTAAAAGGTTGCCACACATAACGGCGGCTGAAATGATAGACCAAGCCGGACTGAAAGGGGTAAAGGTGGGCGGGGCTATGGTTTCTACTATTCACTCCGATTATATTGTAAATACTGGTGGCGCTACTTGTAAAGATGTGTTGATTCTGGTTGATTTTATTTCAAAATCGGTATATAATAGATTTACGGAAAGGATAGAGTTAGAATTTATATTGGTAGGAGATTAGGATGAGGAGATTCAAGTTAACCGCGGACTATCACACGCATACTTTTAGAAGTGACGGGCGGGGAAAGGTGGAGGATAATATCAAAGCAGGTGTTCAGGCTGGTTTAAAGATAATAGGCATTACTGACCACGGACCCTATCATAACAGATGGGCGCGATGCACATATGATAAGTTTTTACTCACAAAACAGGAAGTAGATAATTTAAAAGAGGATTATCCAATAGATGTGTTGGTTGGAATTGAAGCCAACTTAATTTCGCTGAGAGGAGATATTGACATAACGCGTGAGCAAGAAAAAATGTTTGACATTATAATTTTAGGAACGCATAGAACTCCGCGTGGAGCAACCTTCAAAGATTTTTTCACCTGGAAACTAAGGAACTTTTTTCCTACAACAAAAAGAAGAAGGTTCAAGGTTACTCAGGCGTATCTCAACGCGATGCGGGGGCATAACATAAAAATTCTGGCGCACTTAAACTATGTTGTGAAGGTAGATGTTCAGCCCATTGCTGAGTTGGCGGCTAAAAAGAATATTTGGATAGAATTGAACGGTAAGCGGGTGCGGTTTACTCAAAGGGAAATAGATATTATTTTGGCAGCGGGTGCAAACTTTGTGATTAACAGTGATGCCCATTCTCCGGAAAAAGTGGGGCGCCCTGATGCGGTATGGAAATTTTTAAAAAAGCATAATATTCCACCGAATAGAATAGTGAATATAGAACTTTTAGAAAAAAATGATTAGGAGGTTTAGGTGTCTTTTTCATCTGATGCAAAAGTTGAGGTTATTAAATCAGAGTTACCTATAAATAGAGATTGTGTTATAGCGGAGTTAGCCGCTCTTTTTCGCACTTGTGGAGAAATCTCTTTAATAAAAGAAAAATATTCTTTGGAGTTGGTAACCGAATTGCCTGAACTTTTTGCCCGAGCAAATGGACTGATTAAAAAGGTGTATGCAGGGTTTGATGATTTAGGATTTGTTCGAGAGGAGAGGTCGAACGGTTCAGTTAGATACCATATCCTTTTCCCGCCCGAAATAAGTGCAAAGATTGTATATGAGTGTCATATAGTTCGGGAAAACGGCGGATTCCATACAGGTATTGCCCAATCTTTGGTAGAGGATAAAAACTGCAAACGCAGTTTTATCAAAGGTGCTTTCATAGGTTGTGCAAGTGCTAATATTGTCATAAAAGATATGAAAGATTTGAGGAAGCATACCGGAGGTTATCATTTAGAGTTTGTATTTTCCTCTGCTTCTCTTGCCAATGATTTTACGCATTTACTTTCTGAGTTTAGTATTATGGCGAAAGTTATGCAACGAAAAAAGTTTTGGGTTACATACATAAAAGAGGCTGAGTTGGTTAGTGACTTGTTGGCTTTGGTGGGGGCGAATAATGCCGTTTTAGTTTTGCAGAATGAGTTTGCCGTTCGTGAGGTTAGAAATAATTTAAACAGGCAATTAAACTGTTTAAATTCTAATTTGGAAAAAATGGTAAAGGCATCTGTTCGACAGGTGGATGCAATTGAGAAAATAAGAGAGACAATAGGGTTGGAGAGTTTGTCGCCTACCTTGTATGAACTTTGTCTTTTGCGATTAGCCAATCCAGAAGAGAATTATGAAAGTTTGTCCAAACTGATGACTGCACCATTAACTAAAAGTGGGGTTAATCATCGTTTAAGAAAAATTGTTTCCATAGCCGAAAAAATCAAAGAGAAAACGGAGGAGAGAGGTAATGAGTAATTTTGTCCACTTACATTTGCATACACAGTTCAGCCTATTAGATGGAGTGGCTAGAATTGAGAAGTTAGTAAAAGTTTTAAAAGAAAGAAAGGCTCCGGCGTGTGCTATTACTGACCACGGAAATATGTATGGAACGGTGAGGTTTTTTAACGCGTGTAAAGCAAACGGTATAAAGCCTATATTAGGAACAGAGTTTTATGTGGCGAATAACTACAAAGATAAAACAGGGAAATTTGATTATGCGCACTTAATTCTTTTGGCGAAAAATGCTACGGGATATAAAAATCTTTGTCAACTTAATTCTATATCTTGGATTGATGGTTTTTACTATAAACCGCGAATAGACTATGAACTTCTATCTCAGCACGCGGAGGGGTTAATTTGTCTGAGTGGTTGTTTGAGGGGAGATGTTCAAAGATTGCTGAGTGAGGGCTTTGTGGAAGAGGCGGAAAAAATGGCTATTCGCTTGCGTGATATGTTTGCGCCCGGTGATTTCTATATAGAAGTTATGGATCACGGATTACCTGAGCAAAAACAAATTTTATCACAACAATTTGCGATTGCTGAAAAAATAGGAGTGCAGACAGTAGCCACTAATGATGTCCACTATATAAATAAAGAAGATGCTGAGATGCAGGATATTATGATGTGTGTTGCTATGGGTAAAACGCTAGATGACCCTAATCGTATGCGTATGTCGTGTGACCAGTTCTATCTAAAAACGGAAGAGGAAATGCGTGAAATCTTTGCCGCACATCCTGAGGCTGTGGATAACACAGTAAAAATTGCTGAAAAATGCCAATTTGAGTTTGATTTTAAAAGTATGTTTTATCCAAAGTTTAATACTCCGGAGGGGCTGACAAATGAAGAGTATTTGCGTAAATTAACTTTGGAGGGTTTGGAAAGAAAGTATAAAACTCTTTCTAAAACGGTGCTGGATAGAATGGAATACGAGATGAAAACTTTGGTGGACAGCGGATATGTTGATTACTATCTTGTGGTTTGGGACTTTGTTCACTATTCGCGAACAAAAGGTATTCCAGTAGGCCCCGGTCGTGGTAGTGGCGCGGCTAGTATTGTGGCTTATGCGCTGGATATAACTTTGGTAGACCCATTGAAGTATGATTTATGGTTTGAGCGTTTTCTAAATCCGGAAAGAGTGAGTCCGCCAGACTTTGATATAGATTTTTGTCCTAAGAGGCGTGGCGAAGTGGTAGATTATGTGACCGAAAAATACGGAAAGGAAAATGTTTGTCAAATTATTACTTTTGGAACACTAGCGGCAAAAGCGGCTATAAAAGATGTTGCCCGAGTGTTGAAAATGCCTTTTGGTGATGTGAATAAAATCACAAAGGCTTTTCCGGTATTTTCTAAAATGCCCAAAGCGCCGGCTATTAAAAAGTTGTTCGGTGTTAATCTTGATGATAAGGATGACCGCAGTCATATAATAAAAGAGTTGAATGAAATGTATCAGAGTGACCCGCTTACTCAGAAAATTATAGACATTTCAATAAAGGTAGAAGGGATGCCGCGAAATACCAGTGTGCACGCTGCGGGAGTTATTATATGTTGTGACCCTATCAGCGACCATATTCCTATGGCGAAAAATGGTGATGTTTCTACTACTCAGTATGATAAAAATGAGAGTGAGGATTTAGGGCTGTTAAAAATGGATTTTTTAGGCCTGATTACCCTAACAGATATTGATTCAACTTGCCGTATGATAAAAGAAAATTATGGTATAGATTTAGATTTATATGGAATGGAATATGATGACCCTGAGGTGTTTAAACTTATAGGCTCAGGAGATACCGATGGTGTCTTCCAACTTGAAAGTCAGGGTATAAGCGGTGTGGCGAAAGAGATGAAGCCAACCAACTTAGAGGAGATTATTGTTATCTTAGCGATGTATCGTCCCGGGCCTATGGATGAAATACATACTTATATAAAGAACAGAAAGAATCCGTCTAAAATTGTGTATCCGGATGAAAAAATGGAACAGGCTTTGGGCGTTACTTACGGAGTTATGGTGTATCAGGAACAGGTTATGCAGATATGTCAGATTATGGCTGGATATACTATGGGGCAGGCAGATGGTGTTCGTAAGATAATGGGTAAAAAGTTAGTGGATAAATTGCCCGCTGAAAAGGAAAGATTTTTACACGGTTGGCAAGACCCAGAGGGTAAAAAGAGCGTTGACGGAGTGCTGAAAAGAGGTATGAAGTTAGAGGATGCAACGCATCTTTGGGCGCAAATGGAGAAGTTCGGCAGTTATGCTTTTAATAAGGCGCACGCGGCGGCTTATGCTATGGTAACTTATCAAACGGCCTATTTGAAAAAATACTACATAAAAGAATTTTATGCTGCTATACTTAACAACCGTATAACTAAGATTGATGAAGTTAAAAAATATGTGGGCTTCGCGCGTTTACACAATATAGAGGTTTTACCTCCGGATATAAATAAAAGTCAGGCATACTTCTCAGTAGAGGGGGATAACTTACGATTTGGTTTAGGTGGTTTGAAAAATGTCGGTGTGGCTTTGGTGGAAGAAATTGTTAAGGAGCGAAACAAGAAAGGTGATTTTAAAGATTTATCCGATTTTTTAACGCGTATGGGAAATCAAGCACATAATAAAAGATTTTTAGAGTCAATGATATGGAGTGGAGCATTTGATTGCTTTGATGTTAAGCGTAGCCAACTACACGCGGTTTATGAGGCGGTAGTTGAGCGGGTGACCTCAGACCGAAAAAATCAGGCTGATGGGCAGATTACTATTTTTGAAAATCTTTTGAAAAATGATGATAGGTTAAATAAGATTGAGTATCCAGAAATTCCTGAATATACAAATAGACAAAAACTACTGCTTGAAAAAGAGGTGGTAGGAGTGTATATTAGTGGACATCCTTTAACTCCTTTTAAAGAGCGGTTGGACGCTTTCGGTTTTAATAGTTCTATGCTAGAAGGTGAAGAGATTCAAGATGAGTATGGAGATGTCCAGCAAGTTTTATATCAAAATGTTGCAGATGGGCAACAGGTATCTTATGGTGGAATAATAACGGATATAAAGAAGTTCAACACACGCATAGGCAATAAGGATATGGCGGTTGTGACCATTGAGGACTTATTCGGCAGTGTAGATGTTATGTTTTTCAACTCAGTGTATGAGCAACACAAAGACAAGTTGGTTGAAAATAATATTGTTCACTTAAAGGGCAAAATCAG
Source organism: uncultured Christensenella sp. (assembly GCA_964368395.1). Classification (GTDB taxonomy): domain Bacteria; phylum Bacillota; class Clostridia; order Christensenellales; family UBA1242; genus UBA7584. The sequence goes on from CAYJAI010000012.1 coordinate 5,841, forward strand.
TATTCGGGAAAATGAAAGGCCTATTGTTTTGTTGGAGGATATGAGTTTGTGGGATTTATCCGATTCAGCATCTGTTCAATCAAAGTCAGATAAAAAGTTGTTTTTAAAGTTTGCTTTTGATAACATTGAATTAAGAGAGCAAATCCGAACAATTTTATCTAGGTATGAGGGGGATGTTACGGTAAAGGTTCGTTGTTCTAACAGTAATAATGCTCATATTTTGCCTGAAAAAGTGGATGGTAGCACTGCGATGATAAATGAGTTATATGGCTTGTTGGATGAAAGTTGTATAAAACTGCTTTAAGAGATAATATAGTATTTAGTAAGAGGGGCTTTAAGAAATAAAATAAGGCGTAGTAGAATGTTTGCTAAGATGTAACAAGAGCGTTTAGTAAATTAGTGTGAGGCAATAAGGTGTTAACAAGAGAGTAGTAAGTGAATGCTGAGTAAAGGTATAAAATAAAAGACATAAAGATTTGTTAAAATAAAAGGGGAAGATATGGCGAAGTTGAAAAAGTTGGGAATATTAACCAGTGGTGGAGATTCGCAAGGGATGAATGCTTGTATAAAGACTGTGGTAACTATGGCAGCGCGGAATGGTTTCGAAGTAGTTGCTTTTTTGGGTGGCTTTCAGGGGCTTTTGGACAATAAAAGTAAAAGTTTAACAATGAAAGATGTGGAAATAAGTTTTAATCTAGGTGGAAGCGTTATAGGCTCAGGCAGAAGTAAGGATTTTACTGATGCTGAAAAAAGAAAGAAATCAAAAGAAGTGTGTAATAATCACAAACTGGATGCCTTGATAGTGTTGGGAGGGGATGGGACTGTTCGTGGAGCGCGAGATTTACGGGATTTAGGTGTGAATGTTATAGCCATACCTTGCACTATTGATAACGATGTTTATTGCACTGAGCGTTCCATAGGTTTTGATACTGCGGTCAACAACGCGGTAGAGGCTATTGACAACATAAAGCAGACAATGATTGCAAACGAACGAGTTTTAGTTGTTGAGGTTATGGGGCGACATTGTGGAGATATTGCACTGCACAGTGGGCTTTGTGGTGAGAGTGATATTATTGCTATACCGGAGAAAGCGCAAACAATGGAAAAAATTGTCCGTGAAGTAGGCAAGCAGATAAAGGCGGGCAACCTTTCGCCTACTGTGGTAGTGGCGGAGAATCAACTAGACATAAGTGAGTTGGATAGGTTAATAGAAGAGAGCACTGGTCGTGAATCTAAGGATGTTGTGATTGGGTATGTGCAGAGAGGAGGCTCTCCTACTGTTCAAGACCGATTGCTTGCTATACAAATGGGTGTAGCCAGCGTAAATTGTATATTGGAAAATAAGTTTGGGCTAGCAATGGTTTTGAAGAATGGTGAGATTGAAAGAATGGATTTAGACCGGGCAGTCAGTATTAAGCGTAAATTTAGTGAACATCTATGGCAGACATTTTTAAGTTTAAAGAAATTTAAAACCATTAAAAAACAATGAGGTTTTACTAATTAAAAAACATCTAGAAAACATTCGGATAACACCAAAAAGTTGAGCAA
>CAYJAI010000012.1:7488-24679 GCA_964368395.1 uncultured Christensenella sp.
TTACTAATTAAAAAACATCTAGAAAACATTCGGATAACACCAAAAAGTTGAGCAAGGTTCGAAGTTTAGTAATTAAAGTTTGAGCAAAGTTTGAGGTTTGGTAATTAAAGTTTGAGCAAGGTTTGAAGTTTTGCAATTAAAATCTGAATTTTTTTGTCTGAATTCTATAATATAGTTAGGTTTTGACTACTTTTTCATATTAAGGAGTTAAATATAAATAAATTTTTAATATTTTCATAAAAAAGGCTTGCAATTACATTTTATTTATTGTATAATAGTGCTACCTTATGGGTTGGATTGAAGCATAAAGTTACCTTGAAACGCGACTTTTAAGGATAATTTATGTGGACAAGTAGCGCAAAAGCGCTGCGACCAAACACACTAAAAAAAATAGCCTTTTTTATTTTTTTTACTTATAGGGTGGACACACTCGGGAGTGTTTATAGGCAATATGTTCCATAAGCCACATTAAAGGCTGATAATAATAGAGTTTGAAATTGTTCAAAAGTATATGAATTTTGAGTGTATCAAAAACTATTATTATTAGGAATAAAAGTGTTCTTAGAAAGATGTTTGGATAGTTAAACTTTTATGGAGGTGTGTATGAGTACACAAAAAATCAGGATTAAGTTAAAGTCGTTTGACCACGCTTTAATTGATCAGGCAGCCACTCGTATAATTGATGCTGCTACAAAATCGGGTTGCACAATTTCTGGACCAATTCCTTTGCCGACAGATAAGGAAATAGTTACAGTTTTGCGTTCACCACATATTTACAAAGATAGTCGTGAACAGTTCGAAATCCGAACACACAAAAGGCTAATTGATATTTTTAGTCCAACAAGTAAAACGATGGATACATTATCAAAATTAGATTTGCCTGCTGGTGTGGACATAAAAATAAAACTTTAAATAGGTAACAAAGGGAGAAAAATTTATGAACAAAGCAATTTTAGGTAAAAAACTTGGAATGACACAAGTTTTCTCTCCGAAAGGGTTAGTTACACCTGTGACCGTTGTTGAAACCTCTCCTAACATAGTTGTGCAGATAAAAAACGAGGATAAAGATGGATACAACGCACTTGTTGTTGCCTATGGAGAGATAAGAGAAAAGTTAGTAAATAAGCCTGATGCCGGATTGTTTAAGAAAGCGGGAGTAGAGGCAAAAAGGATATTGAAAGAATTCAGGGTAGATAATACTGAAAATTATACTGTCGGACAAGAAATAAAATGTGATATTTTTAAAGATGGTGACAAAATTGATGCAATCGCAAACTCACGCGGACGCGGATTTACCGGTTCATTATTCCGTTGGAATATGCGTCATCAAAATTATACACACGGTGGATATAAAGTTCACCGACACCAATCGCTTGGTAGTGGTCCTGGTGTATCTAAGGTGTTCAAAGGAAAGAAGATGGCAGGAAGATATGGAGGAACACGAACCACTATCCAAAACCTTGAGGTCGTAAGGGTTGATAGTGAAAGAAATTTAATTTTGGTTAAAGGTGCAATTCCCGGACCGCGCAATGGTGTGGTTTTATTGAGGAATGCCGTTAAGGCCTAAGAGTAAGGAGAGAAACAAATGTCAATAACAGCAAAAGTTTATGATATTAAGGCAGAAGAAGTCGGTTCAATAAAGTTGTCTGATGCAGTATTTGCAACCCCTTACAATGAGCCACTTATTCATCAGGTTGTAGTCGCATACCTAGCCAATCAAAGACAAGGAACAAAAAGCACATTAAATCGTGGAGAAATTCGTGGTCGTGCTGCAAAGCCGTGGAGGCAAAAGGGCACAGGAAGAGCAAGGCAAGGAAGTCGTCGCGGGCCTCATTGGATAAAAGGTGGAATGGCGTTTGCGTTAAAGCCTCGTGACTTCTCACAAAAGGTTAACAAGACAGCAAAGAGAACGGCATTTCTAAGTGCTTTAAGTGAAAAAGTTGCACAGAAAGATATTCGTGTAGTAGACAAGTTTACTTTGAAAACTAATAAAACAAAGCAAATGATAAAAGTTTTAGAAGCGTTCAAATTAGATAAAAGTGTATTGATTGTTTTGGATGATGCGAATGAAAAAGTTGTATTGTCCAGCCGAAATTTACCTAAGGTTAGTGTGATAAACTGGGATTTACTGCACACATATGCTTTGGTGGTAAATGATAAAGTTATGTTTACACAAGGAGCAATCAAGAAATTAGAGGAGGCTTATAGCGATGGAAGCAAATAAAATTATTATCAAACCTCTGCTATCTGAAAAAGCATACTCTGATATAAAAAGTAAAAAATATTGGTTTGTGGTGGATAAGAATTCCACCAAAGAGCAAATCAAATGGGCTGTGGAGCAGTTGTTTGAAGTAGAGGTTGAAAATGTTAACACAGCAATAACAGCAAGAAAACCAAAAAAGCGTCACGGAAGAGTTAATGGATATTCTTCTTCAATAAAGAAAGCAATAGTAACTTTGAAGAAAGATAGTAAACCGATAGCCTTCTTTGAGAGTTTATCGTAGGAGGTATAAGAAATGTCAGTTAAAAGATATAGACCAATCACACCTTCTATGCGGGGAATGGTTCGACCTTCTTTTGATGAAATTACAACCGATAAGCCTGAAAAAAGTTTGTTAAGAACAATCAATAGTAAGGCGGGGAGAAATAACCAAGGTCGTATAACTGTTCGTCATCAAGGAGGAGGAGTTCGCCGTAAATACCGTGTGATTGACTTTAAGCGAAATAAAGATGGTATCCCGGCAACAGTAGCAAGTATTGAGTATGATCCAAATCGTAGTGCATACATTGCTTTGTTACACTATGCGGATGGGGAAAAGAGGTATATACTTGCTCCGCTCGGAATGAGTGTAGGGCAAGTTGTGCAGAGTGGTTCGGACAGCGAAATAAAGGTCGGAAACGCTATGTCAATGAAAGATATGCCAGTAGGAACAGTAGTTCATAATATTGAAATGCAACCGGGTAGTGGCGGCAAAATGGCGCGAAGTGCAGGAAACTCAGCCAGACTAGTTGCCAAAGAAGGAGCACACGCAACTTTATCTTTACCAAGTGGAGAGATGCGAAAAGTTTCAATAAAGTGTCGTGCTACTATTGGTCAGGTGGGCAATGTTGATCACGAACTTATCAAAATTGGTAAGGCAGGAATTAACCGCCATAAAGGTATCCGTCCAACTGTTCGTGGTAGTGCGATGAACCCTGTGGACCACCCACACGGTGGTGGAGAGGCTAAGTCACCGATAGGTAGACCAAGTCCAGTTACACCGTGGGGTAAGCCTACATTAGGTAAAAAGACTCGCAACAAGCGTAAGCCAAGCAGTAAGATGATTATTAAGAGAATAAACTAGGAGTGCATTATGAGTAAAAGTTTAAAGAAGAAACCATATGTGGAAGAGCGTTTAATGTCTAGGATTCAAAAAATGAATGAGGCGAATGAGAGAAAGGCTATAAAAACCTGGTCACGCGCTTCTACTATTTATCCAGATTTTGTTGGACACACTATTCAAGTTCATAACGGACGCAAGTTTATTCCTGTTTATTGCTCAGTTGAGATGGTAGGACATAAGTTGGGAGAATTTTCTCCAACCAGATTGTTCAAATCACACGCAGGCGCAAAAATAGCAGGAAAAAAAGGTTAAATAGGTGTTGAAGATGGCAAAAAGAATAAGAGAAAAGACAGCAAAGCGTAAGGCCGAGCGTGACTTGCGCCCACAGGCTACTGCTAAATATATCAGAATAAGTCCAAGTAAGGTTAGGATTGTTTTAGATATAATTCGTGGTAAAGATTATTTTACTGCTTTGGCTATGTTGAAAAATACACCTAAACGAGCAAGTGAAATTATAGAAAAAGTTTTGGAAAGTGCCGGAGCGAATGCCGAAAACAACTTGAATATGAGTAAAAATGACTTATATGTTACAGAGTGTTTTGCGGATGAAGGGCAGACTTTAAAGAGATATTGGTTCCGCTCACACGGTCGTGCAGATACTCTTTTTAAGAGAACTAGTCATATAACTGTTATTTTGGATGAAAAAGAAGAAGAAAATACATCTACTCCAAATAAGAGTGATGAAAAAGAGAAAACAGTTAAGAAAAGCGAAAAAGAAGAAAAGATGCCTGTATCTAAGAAGAATGAGCAGTCAGAAAAGCAGGAAGAAATAGTTCAACAGAGCGAAAAAGAAGAACTAGAAAAAGGTGAGACACCTTCATTAAAGAAAGTTGACGGAAAAGAAAAGCAAGAAAAAACTGTTAAGGAAAGTCAAAAAGACTTAAAGAAAGAAACAAAAACGAAAAAGACAGAACAAGAAAAGGTAGAACAGAAAGAGGATGCGGTGAAGAAAACTACCGAGAAACAACTTGAAGCGGTTCAAGAAACAAGGCAGGAAGGAGGCGAGAAATAATATGGGTCAAAAGGTAAGCCCTCACGGAATGAGATTGGGTATAACGCGTGGCTGGGATGCGACTTGGTATGCTGATAAAAAGAATTTTGCAAGCAACCTTATTGAAGATAATAGTATCCGTGAGTTTATAAGAAAAAAATATAAAGAAGCAGCAGTTTCTCGTGTTGTTATTGAGAGAACTCAGGGTGTTCAAGAAAAAGTTATAGTAAACATTTTCACCGCAAGACCGGGTGTTCTTATAGGTCAGAAAGGTGCGGGTATAAATGCTCTGAAAAAATCTCTGGACAATTTGGTTAACGGCAAGCAAATAACTATTAACATAAAAGAAATTAAGCATATTGACTTAGATGCAATGGTAGTGGCTCAAAGTATTGCTCAACAGATTGAAAAGCGTATAATGGTTAAAAGAGCCATAAAGATGTCTATCCAAAGAGTTATGAAAGCGGGTGCATTAGGCTGTAAAATTAAGGTTAGCGGTCGTATTAACGGTGCCGAAATGGCGCGAAATGAAAAGTTTGCACAAGGTTCGGTTCCGCTACACACATTAAGAGCAAATATTGATTATGCTACCGCAAGAGCGCAAACTACTTATGGTATTTTGGGTGTAAAAGTTTGGATATATAAAGGCGAAGTTCTATCAAAGAAAGAGAGAACCCCAAGGCAAGGGGGTGAACTATAATGTTGATGCCAAAGAAAACTAAATATAGAAAAATGCAAAGGGGTCGTATGAGCGGTTACGAAACCCGTGGTAACAGAATTAGTTACGGAGAGTTCGGGATAGTTGCTTTGGAGCCTGCTTGGATAAAATCTAATCAGATAGAGGCAACTCGTATTGCTGTGACGCGTTATATGAACCGTATAGGAAATGTTTGGATTAAAATTTTCCCTCAAAAATCATACACTAAAAAGCCTTTGGAAACTCGTATGGGAAAAGGAAAAGGTAACCTTGAAGGTTGGGTAGCGGTAGTTAAACCGGGTCGTGTTCTTTTTGAGGTATCCGGTGTTCCTGAAGAAGTTGCAAGAGAGGCTTTAAGACGCGGAGCACATAAGTTACCTATAAAGACAAAATTTTATTCCAAGTCCGAACTGGATGCCGTGGTAGATGCAAGGTTAGCAGGAAATAAGAACTTAAAGGATGAAGCCAAAGTTGAGCCAGTAAAACAGGCAAGTGAGCCAGAGGTAAAAGGAGGGGATGAAAAATGAAATCAAAGGAATTTAAGGATATGACACAAGATGAACTTACAAGTAAGTTAAAAGAACTTAAAGCCGAACATTTCAATCTTCGTTTCTCTCACGCCACAGGTCAACTGACAAATCCGATTATGCTAAGAACTATCAAGAAGGATATTGCAAGAGTATTGACCATTTTAAGAGAAAGAGAATTGAAAAATGAAAAGGCGCAAGTAGGAGGAAGTGAATAATGGAAGTGCAAAGAAACAACCGTAAAACAAGAGTTGGTATGGTAGTAAGTAATGCTATGGATAAAACCATTGTTGTTGCTATTCAAAACAATGTTCGCCATCCTATTTACAAAAAGATTGTGAAAACAACTAATAAATTTAAAGTTCACGATGAAAATAATGAGTGTAACGTTGGTGATAAGGTCGAAATCACTGAAACTCGACACCTATCTAAGGACAAGTATTTTAGATTGGTGAAAGTTATAGAGAAAGCGAAGTAATCAAAGGAGATATATATTATGATAATGCCTCAAACAAAATTGAAAGTCGCAGATAACACCGGAGCAAAAGTTCTAATGTGCGTTCGTGTTCTGGGAGGTTCTTTCAGGAAATTCGCAAATATTGGAGATACAATTATAGGGACAGTAAAAAAAGCCATACCAGGCGGAACGGTTAAGAAAGGTGATGTAGTTAAGGCTGTTATAGTTCGAACAAACCGTGGTGTTAGGCGTTCAGATGGTAGTAGTATCAAGTTTGATGATAACGCTGTTGTAGTCATTGATAAGGATAAGCAACCCAAAGGGACTCGTGTTTTTGGTCCTATTGCAAGAGAACTTCGCGACAGAGGATATATGAAAATTGTATCTCTGGCAAATGAAGTGCTATAAGGAGAGATTTTATGAACAGTAATTTAAGAACAGGTGATACAGTATTAGTTATCGCAGGTAAAAACAAGGGTAAAATTGGTAAAATCCTTAAAAGTGATGTAGAGAAAGGGCGTGTGACAGTGGCAAATGTGAATATTGTCAGTCAGCACAGAAAGCCTCGTTCTCAGACAGATAAGGGTGGTATTAAAAAAGTTGAATCCTCTATAAATGCAAGCAATGTTCAACTTGTTTGTTCTGCTTGTGGGAAGGCAACTCGTATAGCGCACACTTTTGATGATAAAGGTGTTAAGCACCGAACCTGCAAGAAATGTAAAGCATTTGTAGATGGAGAGAAGAAAGTAAAGACTAGCAAACCGGTTGCTAAGGAAGAGCCTGAGAGTAAGGCGAAAGCACCTGTTGCGGTCAAAGCAGAGCAGAAAGAAAAATCTTCTGTTAAAAAAGAAACAAAGGCTCGTGTAGCATCAAAGGCTAAGGTCGACACGGCTTCTCCGGTCAGGAGAAAAACACCTCAAAGTAAGTCATTAGGCAAATAATTCGGAGGAATGAAAGTGGAAAAAGATAATAAACAAGAAACTGAGGGGAGTGTGGTTAGTGAAACTAAGAAAGTTGACAAGACACCAAAAGCAACCCGAAAAGAACCTCGTTTAAAAGAATACTATAAAAAAGAAGTTGTTCCAGCATTAAAAAAGGCGTTCAAATATGGAAATATAAATCAAGTTCCTACTTTGGACAAGATTGTTTTCAACTCAGGTCTTGGAGATGTTAAGGATAATGCAAAAAGTTTTTCACAAGCGGTGGAGGAGTTAGGTATTATCACTGGACAAAAACCTATTGTTGCAAAGGCAAAGAAGGCAGTTTCAAACTTTAAGTTGCGAATTGGTCAAAAAATAGGCGCAAAAGTCACCCTAAGGGGAGATGTTATGTGGGAATTTTTAGACCGATTGATAGCAATAGCACTGCCTCGTGTGCGTGATTTTAGAGGATTATCTCCAAAATCATTTGATGGCAGAGGCAACTTTTTTATGGGAATAAAAGAGCAATTAGTATTTCCGGAAATTGACTATGACAAAATTGAGAAAGTTCGTGGTTTCGATATAGGTATTGTAACCACTGCGAAAACTGATGAAGAAGCAAAGGCACTATTAACTGAATTGGGTATGCCTTTCAAAAAGGTGTAGGGGGTAAAAATGGCAAGAAAAGCGTTAATTATTAAACAAAAAAGACCACAAAAGTTCTCTACCAGAGAATATACTCGTTGTCAAATTTGTGGGAAACCTCGTGCTATATTTAAAAAATATGGTATTTGTCGTATTTGTTTTCGTGAAATGGCACACAAAGGTGAAATTCCCGGTGTTAAAAAGGCAAGTTGGTAGGAGGAAAATATGGTTACAGATGTTATAGCAGATATGCTTACTCGTATTAGGAACGCAATTAGTGCAAAGTTACTAACGGTAAAGGTTCCAGCAAGTAAGGTTAAAAATTCTATTGCCCAAATTTTAAAAGATGAGGGGTATGTTACAAGTTTTGAAGTTGTGGGTGAAGGGACTGAGCAAATGATTCAAATTGCTTTAAAAGAATCTCCTTCTAGTTCATATGTTATTTCAGGATTGAAAAGAATATCTAAGCCGGGACTTCGTATTTATGCGAATGTTAACAATTTACCTAAGGTTTTGAGTGGTTTAGGAATTGCAATTATATCAACCAATAAAGGAATTATGACAGATAAGCAAGCACGCACTGACAATGTCGGTGGCGAAGTGTTGGCTTATGTGTGGTAGTGGAGGTAAAGTTATGTCAAGAATTGGAAAAAGACCTATAACCATTCCGGAAGGTATCACGGTTACAGTAGATGAAAACAACAATGTTTTTGTAGAAGGCTCAAAAGGAAAGTTAGAGCGACATATTGATAAAGTTATGCAAGTAGAAGTTGCAGAAGGAAAGGTCACAGTGACTCCCAAAGATAATAGTCGCAAGGCTCAAAGTATGCACGGACTTTATAGAACTTTGATTGATAATATGGTTATCGGACTGACTGAGGGATATTCAAAATCCTTAATAATCAACGGAGTTGGATATAAAGGAGTTCAGAAAGGTGACAGTCTTCAATTAAATTTAGGTTTAAGTCATATTGTGGAAGTGCACCCTATGGAAGGTATTAAATTGTCCTGCCCAACACCATTAGAGATAAAGGTTGAAGGGGTAGATAAGGAAAAAGTCGGACAAATGGCAGCAAATATACGAAAAATAAGACCGGTCGAGCCTTACCACGCTTATGGAATAAGATATTCTGATGAAGTGGTGGTAAAGAAACAAGGAAAGAAAACAGGTAAGTAATAAAGGAGGAAGGTGAAATGATTATTAAAAAAGACAAAAATAAAGAACGACAACGAAGACATCAAAGAGTTCGTAAGAATATTGTTGGAACATCAGCACGTCCTCGTTTATGTGTTTATCGTAGTGTCCTTAATATTTATGCGCAAATCATTGATGACAGCAAAGGCAATACTTTGGCAAGTGTATCCTCTTTGGAGAAAGGGCTAAAAGAAAAGTTGACAGGTAAAACAAAGTTGGAGCAAGCAGAGATTGTTGGGCAAGAAATTGCAAAGAGAGCCATTAAGAAAGGTGTTAAATCGGTAGTTTGTGACCGTGGCGGATACTTATATACAGGTCGAGTTAAAAAATTAACAGATAGCGCGCGTGCTGCTGGTTTGGAATTTTAGGAGGATATTATGGCAGAGAATGAAGTTATAAATAATGAACAATCGCAAAGCGTTGTTCGCCCAGAAGGCAATCATAAATCCCGTGAACAGCATCGAAATGATCGTCCGCGTAGGCCACGAACAGAAAGAGCACCGCGTGAGGCAGAAGAGTTTGAAAAAATAATGGTGGACATTCGTTCCGTTCAGAAAACAGTAAGAGGTGGTCGTGTTCAAAGTTTCAGAGCACTTTGTATTGTTGGAGATAAGAAAGGTAGAGTTGGCATAGGTGTGGGTAAAGCACGAGAAGCAATAAATGCTATTGAGAAAGGGTTTAATGCTGCAAAGAAAAATGTGGTTACAATATCTATGGATGAAACAACTATACCTCACGAGATAAATAGCAAATATGGAGCGAGTTCTATTCGTTTAATTCCGGCTAAGAAAGGAACAGGAGTTATAGCAGGAGGAGCGGCTCGACCTGTTTTACAGTTAGCGGGTATAAAGGATGTTACTTCCAAAATTTTGGGGAGCAGTAATAAAATCAATACAGTTAAGGCTACTTTTAATGCATTATGTGCACTTAGAACAAGAGAAGATGTAGCAAAACTTCGTGGTAAAGCCACGGAGCAGTTATAGGAGGTTCAATATGGAAAATAAAAAGAAAACTCCTACAAAAAAACCGGCTAAGGCTGGAAAAACAATAAAAGTTACACAGACTCACAGTGTTATTTGTTGTAATCCTAAACAAAAGGCTAATATGAAAGCGCTTGGATTAAACAAAATCAATCAAACAAAAGTTATGCCAGATAACGAATGCGTTCGTGGTATGATTGAGGTGGTTAAACACTTAGTGAAAGTGGAAGAATAGGGGGAGGAAATTATGAAAATTCATCAACTCACTCCTGCACCAAACTCAAAAAAGGATATAAAACGAGTAGGGCGTGGATTAGGAAGTGGTCTTGGAAAAACCTCAGGTCGTGGTGAAAATGGTCAAAATAAGCGTTCAGGCGGAGGAGTTCGACCTTTATTTCAAGGTGGACAACTATCTTTCGTCCATCGTCTTCCAAAAAGAGGGTTTAATAATCCTTTTGGAGATGTGTTCGCTATTGTGAATGTTGCAGATTTAGAGGTTTTTGAAGATGGGACAGTAATTACCGCAGAATTGTTGAAACAAAAGAGAATAATAGGTAAAATAGAGAAAAGTGGCTTGAAAGTATTAGGAAATGGAAAATTGACTAAGAAATTGACAGTTAAAGCAAAGAAATTCTCCAAAACGGCGGAAAAGAAAATTACAAAAGCCGGTGGAAGTATAGAGGAGGCATAATGTTTCAAACATTAGTTCAAGCGTTTAAATCAAAAGATTTACGCAAAAAACTGCTGTTAACAATAGGAATCTTGTTTATCTATCGTATAGGATGTTGGCTACCTGTTCCGGGTCTTAATCTTGAAGTTTTTGAAACTTCGGTTAGTGGCAGTGATTTTTTAGGTCTTTTAAACTCGGTTACGGGTGGAGCATTGGCTAACGGTTCATTGTTAGCGCTGGGGGTTATTCCCTATATTTCTGCTTCTATTATTATGCAGTTACTAACAGTGGCTATTCCTTCACTGGAACGGCTGAGTAAGTCCGGAGAAGAGGGGCGTAGAAAAATATCTTTTTACACACGAATTGCAGCCTTAATCTTTGCAATAATTCAGGCAATCGCTATTGTAATAAACTTTTCTTCTGCTGGCACTATTAACTCTGCTGCTCTTAGTTCAGCAATACCGGGCTGGTGTGTATCTGCAATTATAGTAACCATTTTAGTTGCTGGTGCTATGTTCACCTTATGGTTAGGTGAAAAAATTACTGACCTTGGCATCGGCAATGGTGTAAGTTTGCTTATTTTTGTAGGTATTATTTGTGGTGCAGGTGCGGCAGTTTTAGGCGCTTTCCAAGGTATTAGCGCAACAAATATGGACGGGCTTTGGACTGTGATAATTTTTGCAATAATGTTATTCTTAGTTTTTGCCCTAATTGTTTTTGTGGATTTGGCTGAACGAAAAATTCCAGTTAACTATGCAAAACAGATAAAGGGAAGAAAAATGTATGGCGGACAATCTACACACATTCCTATTAAAGTGAACGGAAGCGGAGTGTTACCTATAATTTTTGCAACCGCCTTAGTTGCCTTTCCGCAACTTATAATGCAGTTAATCGGAGTAACGGATGGCAATCCATTTTATGACTGGTGGGGGCAATGGCTTGGAACAGGAACGCCTGTATACTTCTTATTTAACGCAGTATTGATATTTTTCTTCACTTACTTTTACGCACAGATTACTTTCAATCCAGAAGATGTCAGTCGAACTTTGCAACAAAACGGAGGATTTATTCCGGGGATTCGAGCGGGTAAACCAACTATGCTATACTTGAAAAAGATTTCCCGAAGAATAACTTTATTCGGTGCATTGTATTTGACAGGAATATTCATTGTTCCTACAATAGCATTGTCCTTAGTTCCATCAGGAAGTGTGGTGAGTGGTAGTTTGGTAAACGCCTTTACTGTTACAGGAATGCTGATTGTGGTTAGTGTTGCTTTGGAGTTTGACAAGCAATTAAATGCACAACTGTTGGCTAAAAATTATCGAGGCTTTTTGAAGTAAAAGAGTTTTACGCATAGTTCTTGCTGTTTAAAAGTGAGATATATGGAGGGAAAAATGAAAAGATTAGCGATACTGGGAGCGCCAGGAAGCGGAAAAGGAACTCAAACATATCGGATTGCTCAGAAATATAATTTGAAACATATTGTGGTAGGAGATGCTGTCAAGCAAGAGATACGAGATAAAACTGAGTTAGGCAAACTGCTCTATGAATATACTAGCGTAGGAAAATTTGTTCCGAGTAAAATTGTGATGGATGTTTTGAATGAGCAAATTCATAATCTGGAAGTATTTGATGGCTTTATAATAGACACTGCTCCAATAAATATGGACCAAAAATATGCTTTGAAAGATTTGCAGATAGATGGAGTGATATGGCTTAAAATATCTGTTTGTGACATTTTAAAGCGACGCATATTAGAGCGAAAGATATGTCCTCAGTGCCGAAAGGTTACTAATACAATAGAAAACCCGACTGACAAGTGTGCATATTGTGGTGCAACTTTGGAACACCGTTATGATGATAATATCACCACAATAAATAGAAGAATTGAGCAGTATAAAAAAGAGACTATGCCTGTTGTTCGCAGTTACCGAGAGGAAGGAATATTGATTGAAGTAAACGGTGAGCAAGATAAAGAGGCGGTTTTTGAAGAAATTTGTCAAAAATTAGATAAATTTTTTGAAAAAGATGTTTAAACTAAGTAAAAGGTGTGGTATAATTAAATATGGTTCTTATTAAAACGGAAAAACAAATACAGGCAATGCGTGAAAGCGGTAAGATTTTGCGAGATGTTTTACTGAAAATAGAAGAATTCATTGGGCCAGGCAAGACTACTAAGGATATTGATAAGTTTGCACATCGCTACATTGTAAGCAAGGGAGCAAAACCAAGTTGTTTAGGCTATATGGGATTTCCAGCATCGGTGTGCACTTCGGTAAATGATGTAGTGGTGCACGGGATACCAGATGACACAGTGCTACAAGATGGCGATATAATAGGTATAGACTTATGTGTTCTTTATAAGGGTATGCATACAGATGCTGCAAGAACTTTTTGTATAGGACAAGTCAGTGAGGAAAAGCGGAAGTTAGTTGAAGCCACAAAACAATCCTTTTTTGAGGGCATAAAGCATATCAAAGAGGGGAGCCGTGTGGGTGATATAGGCAATAGTATTCAGAGGTATGCGGAAAGTTTGGGCTATGGAGTGGTGCGAAGTTTGCAAGGTCACGGAGTAGGATGTAAACTTCACGAAGACCCGGGAATTCCTAACTTTGGAGAGGCAGGGACGGGCGAGTTTTTGAAAGAGGGAATGACCCTTGCGGTAGAACCTATGCTAACTTTGGGCGACTATGAGGTTTATATTTCACGCGAAGATGGTTGGACAGTTAGGACAGAGGATGGAAAGCCGAGTGCACATTATGAAAATACTTTGCTGATAAAAAAAGATGGCGTAGAAATCTTAACTTTGTAGGCTTAAAAGAGTAGAGAGCGAAAATCTTAGTGAAAGTTTGTGTAATGAAAAACTTAACATTGTAGGACAGTTTGAAAATAATACATAAAAAGCAAACTTAAATTAAAGTAAAACAAAATTTGTAGGTAAAAAATGAAAAAGAATGAAATACAAGTAGGTCAGATTGTATGTTCAAAACAGGGCAGAGATGCCGGAGAATATTATATAGTGTTGAGTGTGGATGATAAAAGTGCATTTGTTGTGAACGGAGAAGGGAAAAAGATAAATAAGCCTAAAAGCAAAAATTTGGCGCACTTGAAGGGAACGGCAATAATTAACAACGAAATTGCTAGCAAGATAAAAAATAATATTAAAATAAATGACCAAATGATTTATCACTCATTATATGAGTATAAAAAAGGAATTAAGGGGAGTAAGTATGGCAACTGAGGAAGCAATTAAAGCGGAAGGAGAAGTTATTGAAAGTTTGCGTAATGCAATGTTCAAAGTTCGTTTACCAAATGGGCATATAGTAACTGCATATCCGGCAGGAAAATTGACACTCGGACGGATTCGTATTTTTGTGGGAGATAAGGTGACCTTAGAAATGTCCCCGTATGACCTCACAAGAGGGCGTATTATATGGCGTTCAAATACTTCCAACAGGAAAAGTAATCCAGTAGATGCTTAATTAAATTTGAAGGAGAAAAGAAATGAAAGTTAGACCATCAGTAAAACCTATGTGTGATAAGTGTAAAGTGATTCGTCGTGAAGGCAAAGTTATGGTTATATGCTCAAAGAGTCCTAAGCACAAACAGGTTCAAGGCTAATCTTCAAAGCGTTTGGCTTTGAAGTAGCCTGTTTTGTCCTGAGTTTAAGGGCGCATAAATAAATTTGAAAATAATCGTTTGTGGGCGGCTGATTTTCCACAGCGTGGACATAAATATATAAAATATTAAACAAAATTAGTTAATTTGGAGGGATAAATGGCTCGTATAGCAGGTGTAGACTTACCAAAAGAAAAAAGAGTAGAGATAGGGCTAACTTATATCTACGGTATTGGAAGAAAAAAGTCTAATGAAATTTTGGCTGGTGTAGGAATCAGCACAGACATTCGTGTTAAAGATTTATCCGAAAACGATGTCGCAAAGATTCGTGAATATATTGAAAAAAATGAAATAAAAGTAGAAGGTGATCTTCGTCGTGAGGTTAACCTTAATATTAAGCGACTAATGGAAATAGGCTCTAACAGAGGTATTCGCCATCGTCGTAATTTACCAGTTCACGGACAAAGAACAAAGACTAACGCGCGCACTCGTAAAGGACCGCGTAAGACAGTGTCCAGAGGAAAAGCTAAAGTCGGTAAGAAGGGTTAATAAGGGGGGATAAAAAAAATGGCTATTGTAAAGAAAAAGAAAATAACCAGAAACTTAGGAACAGGTGCTGTTCATATAAAGTCATCTTTTAACAACTGTATGGTATCTGTTACAGATGCTAATGGGGATGTTATTTCTTGGTGCAGTTCGGGTGCTTTAAAGTTTCGCGGAAATAAAAAAGATACCCCTTATGCAGCACAATTAGTGGCTGAAACGGCTGGTAAAAAAGCAAAGGAAATGGGATTAAATCAAGTTGCGGTATATATTAAGGGAGCAGGTAGTGGAAGAGAAGCCGCTATTCGTGCTTTACAAAATACTGGCTTGGAAGTTATTTCTATCAAAGATGTATCTGGAATACCATTCAATGGTTGCCGACCATCTAAAAAGAGAAGAATTTAAAAAGGAGAAAAGTTATGGCTAAATATTGTGGAGCAGATTGTAAAATATGCCGTCGAGAAGGCTGTAAACTATTCCTGAAAGGTGACCGTTGTGTTACAGGTAAGTGTGCAATAGATAGGCGTCCGACTGTTCCAGGACAGCACGGATTAACCAATGCACGCCGTAAACCAGCATCAGGGTATGTTTTACAGTTACGAGAAAAGCAGAAAGTTAAAAGAGCATATGGCTTATTAGAAAAACAATTTAAAGAATATTATTTTGAAGGTATGCGTCAAAAAGGTGCTACCGGCGAAGTTATGTTGTCTTTATTGGAAAGAAGATTAGACAATGTTGTATATCGTTTAGGCTTTGGGGTTTCCCGAGCGCAATGTCGTCAAATCGTTAACCACGGACACATCACAGTAAACGGAAAGAAAGTAGATATTCCATCATACCAAGTTAAAGTAGAGGATATAATTGCTATTCGTGAGGGTGACTTGAAGTCAGAGATGTTTAAAGATTTAAAGAATAATAAAACTCTGACTCCGAAGTGGTTAAAATTAGACTCTTCAAATACAAGTGGTGAAGTAATTGCAGTTCCTGAACGAAGTGACATAGACTTAAATATTTCTGAACACTTGATAATTGAGTTATATTCAAGGTAATAGGTAGGAGGAATAAAAATATGATGCAAATAAACAAGCCAAATCTATCTTTTAAGGAAGATCAGGATGGCACAGTGGCAACCTTTGTTATTGAGCCTATGGAAAAAGGGTTCGGAACAACAGTAGGTAATGCTATGCGCAGAGTGTTGCTGGGAGGTTTGCCCGGTGTAGCGCCTATCGCAGTTCGTATTGCGGGGGTTCAACACGAGTTTTCGACTATACCCGGAGTGTCCGAAGATGTTGCGGATATTATACTGAATTTAAAATCACTAATTATCCGTTCAACAAATACGGATGCTGATTTTAGAAGTGTGTTGTATCTAAAAAGCAAGGCTTCCGGAGAGGTTTATGCAAGAGATATCATAGTCAATGATGAAGTTGAGATTTATAACACAGACTTACATATTTGCACATTAGCCAAAGGCGCAAGTGTGGATATGGAGATTGTTGTAGGTCGCGGTAGGGGATATTCATTTGCTAAGGATAACAAAAGCGCGGTAGATAGCGTAGGGTTCATTGCAATGGATTCAGTTTTTACGCCAGTAAAAAAGGTTAGATATTTTGTAGGCAATGCTCGTGTAGGGCAGGATATGAACTATGATAAACTAACTTTGGAAGTTACAACAAATGGAGCAATTTCAGCAAAAGAGGTTGCAAGTTTATCTGCAAAAATACTGCACGACCACTTAAATATGTTTATTGAGTTAGTGGAAAATATGGCTAGTAATGATATATTGGTAACGCGTCAAGAGGACAAGCAACAAAAAGTTTTAGAGATGTCCATAAACGATTTGGAATTGTCTGTTCGAAGCACAAACTGCCTTAAACGTTCAAACATTCTTACGGTAGATGACTTAGTTCGAAAGACAGACCGTGAGTTAGGTAAAGTTCGTAATTTGGGGCAAAAATCGCTTGAAGAGGTGAAGAATAAACTTGTAGAATTGGGTTTAAGCCTTAAAAGTGAAGACGAATAAAGAGGAGAGGAAAAATGGCAGGATATAGTAAATTAGGAAAACGCCCATCAATCCGTGATGCAATACTTCGCCGTCAGGTTACAGACCTGCTATGGTATGGAAAGTTAGAAACAACTTTAACCAGAGCAAAGGCTGTTCAAAGAATTGCTGAAAAAATAATCACTTTGGCGGTTAACACCTATAAGGATACTGTTAAAACAGAGAAAACTGTGGTGGATAAAAAAGGCGTTGCTAGTAAAAAAGAAGTTATAAATGATGGTCCTCATAAGTTAAATGCTCGTCGTAAGATAATGGCTCAGGTGTATGATATTCAGGAACAAAGAATGGAAAAAGAGTCAAAAACGGCGTTTGTAGGCAGAACAGAGGGGATTTATCATCCTTTGTTGGAAAAGATTTTCAACATATACGGACCTCGCTATGCTCAGCGCAAAGAGGAAACTGGACAGGGTGGCGGATATACTCGCGTGCTCAAAGCAGGGCCTCGTCGCGGTGATGCTGCGGAAGTTGCAATCATACAATTAGTTTAATTTAATTAGTAGGAT
>CAYJAI010000013.1:0-14949 GCA_964368395.1 uncultured Christensenella sp.
GGTTAATGATAATAGAAAATTTCATTACCTTTATGAATAAGATAATGCTTTTTTCCTCATATGTAGACAATGTTTCTCAATTTCCTAAACCCTTGTCTTCTGAGGAGGAGAAAGAGCAGATAAAGAAATACAACGAGGGCGACCAAGAAGCGAAAGGTATTTTAATCAGTCATAATTTACGCTTAGTTGCCCATATTGTGAAAAAATATAGCAATAGCACCAAAGATGCCGATGATTTAATTTCGGTAGGTGCGATAGGTTTGATAAAAGCAATAAATTCCTATTCCCCAGATAAAGGAACACAACTTTCAACATATGCCGCACGCTGTATAGAAAATGAGATTTTAATGCTTTTCAGAGTGCAGAAAAAGCATCAAGGGGTTATTTCCTTAGAAGAAACCTTAGGCTCAGATAGTGATAATAATGAAGTTGTGTTGAGTGATATTATTTCTGATTTAGAGCCAGATATAATGGAGCAGGTAGAGTCCAACATTTTAACCGAAAAACTTATAAATATTATTAAAAGCAATTTGAGTAATCGCGAATATAAAATTTTGGTTATGCGCTACGGTATAGGCGGAACGGTCGCTTATACGCAACGCGAAGTTGCTAAAAAAATGGGTATATCCCGCTCTTATATATCCCGTTTAGAAAAAAAAGCATTGGAAACTATAAGAAAAAAAGTGTTGGAAAGCAAACTTTTTAGTGACTAGTAAAAAGTGCGGGAAAACTTCCGCTTTGGAAGGTGTTGCCTTAAATATAGCACGCTATAAATCAATAGTTGCAGTATTTTATTTTTATGAGATGAAAAATTGTTATTGAAAACATTTTTTGGTGTTATCTTATTTTTTGCTGGTTGTTTTAGAGGACAAGCGATTTGAACTTTTATTTTTAAATAATTCACATTTTTTTCAAAAGAGGTATTGCAATCTGTTTGCGGGTGTGATATAATACCGTGATAGTGTCAGTTAGACGGTCGAATTGCTTTGCAATTAGGAAAGTCCGAGCACAATAGGGCAGGATGCGAGATAACGTCTCGTGGAGGCGACTCTAAGGATAGTGCAACAGAAATAAACCGCCATTTGTTAAGTTCTTTTATGTTTTTAGATTTTGAAAATATCAAATCTTACCTCCTATTTTTTTCATAAAAGTGCGTAATGGTAAGGGTGGAAAGGTGATGTAAGAGATTACCGGTATGCTGGAAACAGCGTATGCTCTGTAAACCCCATCTTGTGCAAGATAAGGGAGGAGAAAAGGTTTGCCCGACCTCTCCCGATATACATCGCTTGAACATATTGGCGACAATATGTCTAGATAGATGGCCGTCCCAGACAGAACTCGGCTTACAGATTGACCTATTAAGAGTTAAGATTTCCCGCTTAACTCTTTTTTTATTTAAGAAGATAATTTAGTCTTAGTTTTAATATAACTTTATTCTTAATTAAAAGGTTAAAATGTTCAAAATAAATTAACAAAAGAAGAGGCAATTTTTCAAATGGGTATGGACATTTTTATGTGTTTATGTTACAATATCACAAAGGAGAAAGTTTATGGGTATTATAGAAAAAGCAAAAGGCTATAAAGATAAAATCAAAAACTATGTAAGAGATAAAATTGCAGAGAATGAGAAGGAGAAAGAACTTAGTTATGATGTAAGAGAGTCTTTATGTCAAGAGTTAGCGAGTATGGAATATTCCTTTGATTATCCTTTGGTGGAAAGTTGGAGAATGGCTTCGAATAAAGAGGTAGTATCGCGGGAAGTGCGCCGTGTTGCAAAGGGGGCTTTTGCAGGTTCATTGGGGCTGTCTCTTTTGTCTTTGACAAATGTTCTTCCTGAAAGTTTGTCAATACCTATTTATTCTGCAACAGTGTTATCTCTGGTGGCGATAGATGCCGCTAAACAATATAACAGAATGCAATTAGGGCAGGCATATAACTGCTACGAACGCTATCACGAAGAAAAAGACCTGTTTAATGGAGTGTCGGTTAAAGAGGATAAGACACCTTTTTATAATCGTGTTTGTAAAAAGAATCAAGAAGAGCGGGAACTTTAAAAGTTTCCTAACATAATTATAGCAGAATGGTTGATATAAAAATTAGTTGATGTAATTATTATGAGTTGCTTATATAAAAGTTTTCCTATATTTCGGCAGTGGCTAAAAATCAAGCCCCGTTTAAATTGATTGCCCTCTAAAACTTTTAGTAACTAGTATAGTGCCAGAAAGATTGTTATAAAAATGGTGCACACTAAGGTAAGCAACTCTGTTTTAATATTAAATTTTTGGCAAAAATTCAAGTATGCAACATTTTCTTTTTTTGGTCAGTGGTTTGGCCTTTGCTATAAGTGGCATATTGTTTTTTTTGAGTAGGAAAAGATTTCCTATTTTGTTCAATCATATAAGGGTTAACGGTATAGCGAAAGCATCAAATTTCGGTTTGCCTATTTGCTTGTTTGAAAGTGAAAAATATTCGCTGTTTAGTATGGCAAATTATGTATGGACACTCAAAGATAAAGAGGGGAACTGCATAGAGGTTTCATTTTTCGTGAATGGCAATAAGGTGGTTCACCGAAAGGATATTGGCTCGAAAGAGGCGTATTTTCAGGAGTGCTATGCATTGCATAATACTGAACTGTGCGTAAAACAGCAAAAAAGCACACTACTATGCACTCCGCATAGTAGTGTTCAACTTTTGATATATAAAAATAATTTACCTTTCAGCATAGGGAGCAGAAAGGATGTGATTCGCTTTAAAGATTTTAAACTTTTCATATCTTCGGAAGGTAGGTTAAAACTGCATACCTTTAAAGATTGTTTACTGTATGAAATATCCGAAACGAATAAAGTTGAGGTGGATTATTCTACTTTGAATTTACAACAGTGTTCGCGTAAAAAAATAATAGAGGTTGCGGCTCAAAATTTCGGATTACCAAAACTTAATTTTTCGCGACCAGATTTTAGCCAACTTTATAAAAAAGGTTTGCAAGGGGAGTATGCTCGGCAGTGTGTCAAGGAAGTTAATTTATACATTACCGAACAACCTTTTGAAGATGGAAATAAAATGTCTAACTTTCTACAAACACAATATCACAACAAAGAGAAGTTATCTAATTTTTTGCAAAATACAAATGAAATAAAATTGTCCGAGTTGCTAAAAAGGCAAAATGAAGAAAACTTAATCAAATCTCTAAAAGCGAAAAATAACAATAAAAATAAATTATATAAATTATCAAAAACACAAAATGAGACCCAGTCTGAACAGACACAAAAGGTAGAGAGGTTACCCCAGTCTGAACAGACACAAAAGGTAGAGAGGTTAACCCAGTTTGGACAAACGCAATATCACAGTAAAGAGGAATTGAATCAATGCCTACAAACACAAAATAAAGAAACACAAGGTTTAAAAGTTGAGCCCCAACAATGTAAAGATGAGTTTGTTTCTCATTTTATAAATCTGACAAAATTAGGCTTTTCTAAGTGGGTTGTTGTGAGGCGTAGGGGGCAAAAAATAACAGTTATAGATTGGCTGACCAACTATGAAATAAATGTTCAAACCTCGGCTGAAAAATATTTTCTCTGTTGTTGGTGGGGAGATGTTTTTTTGTGTTTGGATAGTGCAGATTATATTATAAAACCCCTGCCTTTTGAGGATATGAAAAAAGGGGATATAAATATTTTTAAATATAAATATAATTGGCGTTTTTTCAATTCAGAAATGAGATTTCGATTTGCTTTTGCTATGCTGAAATATATGAATAAAACAGAGGAGGATAAATGGATGAGCGATAAAGATATTGCTGTTTTTATTTTGAGTTGCCTTCCTAAAAGTTTAGAATACAACAAAAAGCACTATGACTTTGTTAGAGAGATTGTTCGTTATATTGTTTATAAACCTCTTAGAAAGGTGTTGTTACTTTTTATGCAAAAATACGAACAAATGTTTTACAAAAAGTTATGAATGTGTTATAATAAAAAAGGTTGAACCAACCTTTTGCAATAACTAATCTTAAATATTTAATGAGCAAGAAAGTAAGATAGCAATCAAAATATAAAATAAAACAAAAGGATAAAAAGTGGAAGATTTATTCAGTAAGCAAGCCTTTCAAAACGCACCTTTGGCTGAGCGTATGCGTGCGGATAGTTTGGAGCAGTTCCTTGGTCAAAAGCATATAGTAGGTTCGGATAGCCTGCTTTCTCGTGCTATCAAAACAAATATGTTGGGAAGTTGTATTTTTTATGGACCTCCCGGCTCTGGAAAAACTACTTTGGCAAACATCATCAGTAAGACCACACAGAGTAATTATGTAAAATTAAATGCTGTATCTAGTGGTGTTGCGGAAGCCAAAAAAGTTATTGAAAGTGCGAGAAATGATTTTCGTTTGTATGGTAAGAAAACTTATTTACTACTAGATGAGTGCCATAGGTGGAACAAGGCGCAGAGCGATAGTGTGCTGGGCGCTATTGAAGAGGGTTGTATAATTTTTATTGGCTCTACTACTGAAAATCCTTTTGTTAATATGACAAGGGCTATTGTATCCCGTTGCAGAGTTTTTGAGTTTAAACCTCTTAAAGATAATGAAATAAAAGATGCGTTAAAAAGTGCCATAACAGATAAAGAGCGGGGCTATGGCAAGTTAAATATAAAAATAAATGAAGAGGCATTGGCTCATTATGCTTGGGCATCAAGCGGAGATTTAAGGATGGCATATAATGCTTTGGAGTTGGCTGTTCGAACTACACCTATAAATAAAAAAGATGAAATTGTAATAGATAAAAAGGTTGCTGAACAATCCATACAGAAAAAGGCTATGAGTATTGACGAAGATATTTTCTATGATATGTTAAGTGCTTTTTGTAAAAGTTTACGCGGAAGCGATGCTGAGGCGGGATTGTATTGGTCTAATCGACTGATAGAAGCGGGATGTGACCCATTGGTTATTGCACGCAGAATGATGGCACACGCAAGCGAGGATATTGGAATGGCGGACAGTAACGCTTTGCTAATCTCCATTTGTGCACATTACGCGGTAAAAAATATGGGATTACCTGAGGGAAGTCTTTCTATTGCGCACGCCATAATATATTTGTGTGAAGCGCCTAAATCAAATAGTGTATATAAGGCTTTGAGTTCGGCAAGAAGAGATATTGAGCAGATAAGAGATGATAATGTTCCTAATCACTTAAAAAATCATCCTACTTTGGAGGATAAGAAGGTATATAAATACCCGCACGACTTTGGGGGATACATAAAACAGCAGTATTTACCCGATAGTTTAAAGGACAGCATATATTATGTTCCTAGTAAAAATGGAAGAGAAAAGGATTTTGTTCGTAAAAAGTTGAGTTAAAAAAGTTAACTACAAGAACAGTCCAACAAGGGCTGTGAAAATATTAAAAAAATTAAATATCAGAAATTGTTTAATTAAGTTTTTGACAAAGAAGGTTTTTTATGCTAAAATAAAGAAGGCTTTTGATGAGAGTTATAATATATAATAATGTAATAAATTTTTATTAAAAATTATTTTACTATTAGAATTTTAACAAGCGGGGCAATCATATATTAAAAGCCAAAGATTATTTTACTATTAAAACACATAAATTACCCTAAAAATTTACTTGTGTCTAAATCAATGTCAACCATAAAAGTAAATTAAAAAACATAGATTGCACCTAAAATTTTACCGAAAGGTGTGTAAAGTAAATAGTCGGTCATTTTTATATTATAAAGGAGAAAATTATGAAATTAGAAAAAATAAATGAGTTAGAAGGAACTCAAACAGCGAAAAATTTAATGGAGGCTCTTGCGGGAGAGAGTATTGCACGAAACAAATATGAGTGGTTCGCAAGTGTTGCAAAAAAAGAGGGATATGAGCAGATAAGCCGTATTTTCTCTGAAACCGCTTTAAATGAAAAAGAGCACGGAAAAATATGGTGGAAATTACTAAATGGTATGGGCGATACAAAGCAATGCTTAAAGTCGGGAGTAGAGGGCGAAAATTACGAGTGGGTTACTATGTATGATGGTTTTGCTAAAACTGCGGAAGAAGAGGGTTTTGCTGACATTGCAGAACTTTTCCGTGGGGTTGCGAAAATTGAAGAACTTCACGAGAATAGATTCCAAAAGTTGTTGGATAACCTTGAAAAAGGTGAGGTTTTCAAGAAAGTCGATGAAAGTGAATGGGAATGCCTGAACTGCGGTCATCGTCATTATGGCAAAGAGGCTCCAACTCTTTGTTCAGTCTGTGCTCATCCGCAAGCACACTTCGCGTTGACTAAGGAAAATTATTAAATCAGAAAGAGAAACAAGCAATTTTCAATAGATAGAAAGGAAAATTGTTTTGAAATTTGGACATAAATTTTAGAGTATTATTACCCCTTTTGCATACAATATTGCCAAAGGGGTTTTTATGTGGGAATTTTGCATTGAAGCGGATAAGAAAAATGTTCACCTTATAAACTACATATCCGAGCGCTTATCAGACTGTATAGCAAATGTAAAGGGTGTTCAAAGCGTTGTGACTATGGGGAGAACTAGCAGTTTGGCTATCGGTTGTGAGCAAAAATATAAAAAACAGATGGAGAATGTGCTCCGCCTTATTTTATGTGATACCATCTGTGAGAAAATGAAGTTTGATTTTTTAAAAACGAATATAAATCTCTTGATAAAAGAAGAGAAACTTTTTGATGCTTTTATAAAAGTGTATACATATTTTGATAACGAAGTGGAGAAAAAAATGGTGTTGCGCTCTTTGTTTTTTTCAAAAAAGTTGGTTTTGGAGAGTTTTATAAATTTTAGATTGCAGCCATTAAAAAAGAAGTGGGAAGAAATGTGTAACTTAACTAACCATAACTCTAACTTGTTTTTGCGGAGTGAAACCTTTATTGAGTTGTTGAAATTTTTGATAGCAAATTTAGATAGGCGTAGTGATTGTTTAGTGCTAGATTTTGAGGATGGCTGTAAACTTTATGAAGAGAAGAATGATAAAATTTTTGCACTTCAAAATTTTATGGTAGATGATGATATAAATATAGTTGTTTCTATGATTGAGTTATGCCCTAATAAGATAAAAATAATAAGCGGAGAGAAAAACAAAGAGATTATATCCCTGCTGGGCGAACTTTTTTATGGCAGGGTAGAGATTGTCCGCTAGTTACCTGCTACCTTGTTGTGTTTTTTTACACAGCATAAAGCAAAACAGTAAAGAATAAGATAAAAACAAAATCTAAGCAAAGAGGATAGTGGTTTAAGCGAGTGAGATAGGTTGTCCGAGTAAGTCACGCAAAGGATGCACAATAAAATTCAATAATTATTTAATAATTTCTATTAAAATACTTGCATAAAATTAAGATATGTGATAATATATTGACATAACAAAGAAGAAGTAACTCACTTCTCACCATTCAGGATTCCTAGATTGGTAACGGATTTAAATATACAACTAAGGTTTTTTGCTTTGCCTATTGTATATAACGAAGTGGGTATACTATTATCCACTTCTTTTTTGTTGAAAATTTTTTGGGAGGATATCATTATCAAAGAGTTACTTATCAACGAGCAGATTACTGCTTCAAAGGTTCGTTTATTAGGCCCGGAGGGAGAGCCGTTTGGTTTGGTTGACCGTTCCGAAGCGCTGAATAAGGCGCGAGATTATGGGATGGATTTGGTCAATATTTCGCCGAATGCAACACCGCCTGTTTGCCGTATAATGAACTATGGTAAATATAAGTTCGAGGCTCAAAAGAAAGAAAAAGATGCGAAAAAGAAACAGAAGGCGATTGAAATCAAAGGTATGGAATTGAGTATGCGTATAGAGGAGCACGATATGCTCTTCAAAGCAAAGCAAGTCCGAAAATTTCTACAATCTGGGGCTAAAGTAAGGGTTTTAATTAAGGGTGTTCGAGGGCGCCTTGCTGGCTTTGCTCATCAAGGTATTGAAAATATGAACAAATTTTTTGAAATGGTGCAAGAGGACTGTGTTATGGACCAAAGGCCGGAGTTGGCAGGTTCAATTATTACTATGGTGCTTGCTCCCAAAACTAATAAATAAACAAAAATTCAAAGGGAGAAAAAATATGCCTAAAATGAAATCTAACAGTTCGGTAAAAAAGCGTTTTAGAATAAATAAAAACGGCGTTATTAAACGAGGCTGTCAGAATACTGGTCACAATAAGGCCAACAAATCAAGTAAAAGGAAAATGCGTCTTCGTTCGGGTGGGCAGGTGTCAAAAGCCGATGCTCCAATGATTAAGAACGCTTTATAAGGAGGACTGATAAATGAGAGTAAAGAACGGAACACACGCAATCAAAAAGAGAAATGCGATACTGAAAAAAGCAAAAGGCTATGTAGGGGCAAGAGGTAATCAGTTCAAAATAGCCAAACAACAGGTTATGAAATCGGGGCAATATTCGTATATTGGCCGTAAACTAGAAAAGCGTACTATGAGGGCTCTTTGGGTAGTTCGTATAAATGCTGCTTGTCGTCAAAATGATATAAATTACAGCAACTTTATGCACGGACTAAAAGTGGCTCAAATTGATTTAAACCGTAAAGTTCTGGCTGATATTGCTGTTCACGACCCTAAGGCGTTTGCTGATTTGGTATTAAAGTCCAAACAAGCAAAATAGCCTTTTAGGCACATACGAATACTTCACATAGAGTTGAACTTATATCGTTATGGAGTGTATATGAAGGAAATTATCAGTAAAGATAATAAACTGCTGAAAGAATGGGCAAAACTTAAACAAAAAAAATATATTGAACGGACAAATTTAGTTCTTTTAGAGGGGATGAATCTTGTAAAAGATGCTCAGTCAAGAGGTGTTGAGTTTGTTGCGGTGTGTGTAAATGCTGAAATAGATATTAACTTTGAAAGTCCTGTATACAGATTAAGTGAGCAGGCTTTTCAGGTTTTGAGTGGAACGCAACATTCACAAGGTATTATAGCAGTTGCTAAAATGCCTGAGCATAAATTCGAAGAACCCAAAAAGAATTTTTTGGTATTAGATAATATCAATGACCCGGGTAATTTAGGCACTATTATTAGGACAGCAGTAGCCTGCGATTTTACTCAGATTTTTTGTTTTAATTGTGTTGATTATAGAAATGAGAAAGTTTTGCGTGCCACAATGGGAACGGTTTTTGACTGTTCTGTGGTGCCCGTTACTTTGGAGCAACTAAAACAGTTAAAGTCATACAAATTATTTTGCGCAGATATGTCTGGAAAAAATATTTTTCAGATAGAAAAACCAAAGCAACCTTTTGGAATAGTTATGGGAAATGAAGCGCGTGGTATTTCACCTGAGGTTATAGAGTTATGCTCAAATAAAATTGCTCTGCCTATGGGAAACAATGTGGAATCTCTTAATGTAGCAGTTGCTTGCGGTATACTGATGTATTTATTGGGCGGAGAAAAAATATAAATGGACAGTGAACAGTTATCTTGTATATCTTATTTTCTATTTTATTATTAGTTGCTAGCCTGATGTATCAGTTATCCATAATATAGAATATAAAAAGTGGTAGTTTCACATAAAGGCAAGACTTGTATACAGGTGTATCAGTTATCCATAATATAGAATATAGAAAGAGTAAAACAACAGTAAAAAGATAAGAGAGTTCAAAGATATTAGGAAAAATAAACCTAAAAAAGTAGGGTAACAATTATAAAAATAAAAAAAGAATACTTAAAAAGTGAAAAAAGAATAGTTGAAAAGTTTCAAAGATATTAGGAAAGAATAAAAGGATGGTTTTAGTATGGCAGGACATAGTAAGTGGTCAACAATCAAGCGAGATAAGGCGAAAACGGATGCTATGCGAGGAAATGTTTTTACCAAAATAGGTAGGGAAATTGCTATTGCGGTAAAGAATGGCGGTAGCGATATAGCAAACAATCCGCGTCTTGCTACCGTAGTGGCAAAGGCAAGAGCAAGCAATATGCCCAACGATAATATCCAGAGGTCTATAAAAAAGGCTTCGGGGGAGTTGGGTTCAGTAAACTACGAAGAGATGATTTATGAGGGGTATGGCCCGGGCGGTTCAGCCATTTTATTAGATATTTTAACAGATAATAAAAACCGTGCCTCAGCAGACATTCGCTATATTTTTGATCGTTCAGGAGGTTCGTTAGCAGGTCCGGGTGCTGTATCTTATCTTTTTACACGCAAGTCTGTTGTGGTTGTTCAAGCCTCCGCGGATACCACTGAGGATGATGTCACTATGGTTGCTTTGGAGGCGGATGCAGATGATGTGGAAGATAGCGGAGAGGGTTTTTTCACCATATACGGCGACATAACCAAGTTGCAACAAATTCGTAGTGCCTTTGAAGAAAGTGACTTTAAAATAGAAAGTGCTCAGGTAGAGCAAGTTCCTAACGATGTAATTCAGTTAGATGATAGCAAATATGCAGCCTTTGAAAAAATGATAGACAATCTAGAAGCAAATGATGATGTTCAAAATGTTTATCATAATGTTGAAATGAAGTAAAAACTATGTATAAAAAGGTATTATTTTATGCTAAAAAGATATGATAGTTCTTTATGCTGAAATGAAATGATACTAATGAAATGATACTATTTTTATGAATAAAACACATAAATAAAAAAACACTTTGCAGTGTTTTTTATTTTTTGGTGTTATCTGAATTGCTCAATGAGTAGGGCAAACAAATGGAACTTTGATTCTGTTTTATTAACTTGGTTTTCACCTCTGTTGATTGCCTATCTTATAGTTCTGTTTTGTTTTTTTAAACAATTATTTTGCGTGAAAGGTTATTCCTACAAACTTAGGGCCTACTATTATGGCGTTATTCAAAGATGCCTTGACTACTTTTATATCACTCTCATCCATACATTGTAGAAACTTTTCTTTTAAGGATTCCGCTTCTGCTTCTGCGTTGTAGTGAACAATGCTAAAAGTAAAGTCCGCTATATTTTCACCGTTAACTTTTACTGTTGAAAATAATTTTCGCACGCCCGATTTAAAGCCGCGTGACTTATCCAGTAACTTAAAATTACCTGATTTATTTATGCTTATAATTGGTTTTACATTGATAAGACCGCCCATCAATTCGGAGCCGACTTGTTCTAAAATAGGGGAGTGGTTCAGATACTTCGCATCATCAACCACAAAAGCAGTAATAAATTGTCCTGCAAGATTGGTAACAAATTGTATAGCCTTCTCTAAGTCTTTATCAGTATTATATATTGTTTTTGCTAACACTGCCAACTCACTAGTCCCGCGCGATACTGTCAAAGTATCCACTAAAAGAACTTTACGCTCCGGAAACTCCTCAGATAATTGTGAGAAAGCGGCTTGCAAATCGCTTCCACCATCTTTAAAAAGTTTTTTAGAAATGGTGAAAAAAGCAATATCTTCGCCAGCCTGTAAAAAAGGGAGGAGGAAATTTCTCCATTCCTGTTGCGTAAGGGGCTCAAAAGAATATTTCCTTGCTTTTATGTTTTCAGTTATATCTTCGGATTCTTTTTGCCAACCCTCAAAATTTATTGTTTTTCTGCCGTATTTAATTTTACTAGGGGCTAATTCTAAGCCTTTTGTTTTTAATTCATCTCCGAACATATCTGCAAAAGCATCTACAAAAAATTTCGCCATTATTTTTACCTCATAAAAATATAGCAAATTTTTTGGTATAAAGTCAACTTGTTGATGCTATTTAAAATATTTGTTAAAAACATTCATTTGTGTCTAAAAATGTTAAATCAATAAAAAAGACAACAATAATTAAAAAAAGAAATAAAGAGATAAGTGTAATAATTAAGATAAAAAACAATTAGTAGATAAATAAAATTAAAGCAAAAAACAATAAGCAGATAAGTGAAATTAAGAAAACTTACACTTATTTCATTAAAAAAGTGTAAATTTTTATGTTATTTTTCACTTTTTGCACATAATCGCGTGTTTCTTTAAAAGGAATATCTGTTAAGGTTTGACCATCGGATGAATATGTTTCAGAGGCAAGCCAACTGAGAACATTATTTGGTCCTGCATTATATCCTGCCAAAGCGCATTCTAAATTTCCAAACTGTTCCAATAGTTGCGACAGATATTTACATCCCAGTTCAATATTTAGTTCGGGGTCAAAAAGTTCTTCCTGAGTGAGGCTTTTCTCTGCTAACTCTTCTGCGGTTGAAAGTTTTATCTGCATTAAGCCAAAAGCGCCAGCATATGATACCGCTTGTTCATTGTATCTGCTTTCAGAATTTATCACACTGGCTACCAGAGAGGGGGAGAGGTTGTATTTGTTTGCGGATAGGGTTATCCAGTCCTTATGTTTTTGCGGATATAGAAAATTAAGCATACACACAAAAACACCTGTAAAAAGTGCCATAACCAATACTATATAAAAAATAATTTTTGTTCCTCTTGCCATACCTTATTATTATACGCAGAAGAATATATTTTTTTCATAAAAACCAAAACTCAGCCTTTTTTATAAAGGGATTATAGTTTACCTTTGATTTAACGAAATGAAAACTTAAAGTTATTGTATATTTATTTAACGAAATGAAAACTTAAAGTTCTTATACAATTACTTAATAAAATGGAAATTAAAAGTTGTTGTATGAATTATATTTTACTAAAATGTTGCTTTTTTGTGTATGCTGAATTATTATAGTAAAAATTTCTTAAAAAGCGTTGACAATACGCTTTTTTTAGTTTATAATATTGTCAAGTAATTTTACTTTACGAGGTGGCTATGGATTTACAAAATGTTATTAAAACCGGTCGTAAGATGGATGTTTACGGTTCACTCTTAACTGAAAAGCAAAAGCAGGTTTTAAATAGTTATGTGAATTATGATGGTTCAATAAGTGAAATTGCAGAGGATTTAGGGATTACAAGGCAAGCAGTTTTAGACTTAATTAGGCGAACGGTTGCAAAGTTGAATCAGTATGAAAAAAAGATGAAAATTTGTGAAAAATTAGACAAAATATATGAGGAAATCCCTAAAATTACTGCTCAGCGTGGTTTGACAAAGGCTCAGGAACAAGATATAATAAACCTGATAAGGAGTGTGGAGAAATAGTATGGCGTTATTCAGCGGATTATCCGAACGATTAAATCATATATTTTCTAAGATGACCAAACGGGGCAAGTTGACCGAGTTAGAAATAAAAGAGGCTATGCGTGAAATTCGTGTGGCACTTTTAGAGGCAGATGTAAACTTTTTGGTTGCTAAGAAGTTTATAGAAGAAATATCTCAAAAAGCGATTGGTGAGGAGATATTAAAAAGCATTACGCCTGGACAGCAGGTTATAAAAATTGTTAATGATGAGTTGGTGGCTTTAATGGGCAACACTCAATCAAAATTAGACCTCACAGGCACTCCTCCTAATGTTATTATGATGTGTGGACTTCAAGGCGCGGGAAAGACTACGATGTGCGGAAAATTAGGGGCATATTTAAAGAGTCAAGGCAAAAAAGTTCTATTAGTAGCGTGTGATATATATCGCCCAGCGGCTATAAATCAATTACAAATAATAGGCAAGCAAGCGGGGGTAGAGGTTTTTGAAAAAGGAACTCAAAACCCAGTTCAAACTTCAAAAGAGGCTTTGAATTATGCTAAAAAGCAAGATTTTAATGTGGTTATTATAGACACGGCAGGGCGTTTACATATCAATGAAGAACTGATGAAAGAACTTCGTGATATTAAAAAAGAAGTTAAGCCTGCTGAAATTTTGCTTACTATTGATGCAATGACCGGACAAGATAGTGTGACCGTTGCCAAAGAGTTTAATGAGCAACTTGATATTAGCGGAGTAATTGTAACTAAGTTAGACGGGGATACTCGTGGTGGTGTTGCTTTATCCGTAAAAGCAGTAACTGGTAAGCCAATAAAGTTTTGTGGAGTGGGGGAGAAGTTAGGGGATATTGAACCTTTTTATCCAGACCGTATGGCATCACGAATTTTAGGTATGGGAGATGTTCTAACTTTGGTAGAAAAAGCCCAGCAAGCAGTAGATGAAAAAGAAATGGCTAAAATGGAAAAGGCTTTCAGAGAGAACAGTTTTACCTTAGAGGATTTTTTGGCGCAGTTTTCCAATTTGGATAAAATGGGAGATATAAATCAAGTTCTAGAAATGATTCCCGGCGCTAAAAAACATTTAGGCAATGTGTCTATAAATCCAAAAGATATGCTTAGAAATAAGGCAATAATACAATCTATGACACCTAAGGAAAGGCGAAATCCGGATATTATTAAGGCAAGTCAAAAGAAAAGAATAGCAAAGGGTAGCGGAACGAATATTCAAGATGTTAATACCTTGCTAAAACAATTTTATCAATCCAAAGAAATGATGAAAAGGTTTGGTAAAAATAAAAAGGGTAAATTACCATTGTTTTAATGGAATTTAATATAAAAACTATACAAGGAGAAAAAAATGGCAGTAAAAATTAGACTTAAAAGAATGGGGGCACCTGTTTATCGATTAGTTGTAACAGACTCTCGTAACGCAAGAGATGGTAAGTATATAGAAAACTTAGGAACATACAATCCTTTAACCACTCCGGCACAAGTTAGATTAGAAAAGGAAAGAGTATTATACTGGTTAGGGGTAGGTGCACAACTTACACCAACGGCGAAAGAATTGCTTATAAAACAGGAAATATTAAAAAAGAATCCTTATCGCGCTCCAAAACCGAAGCAGCAGCCTCCTGCAAAAAAGGAAACTGTAACTGAGAAAGAGGGCGAAGATACTGTTGAGAAATCAGCAGATATTTCTGATGAAAAAGTAGAAGTTGTTGCTGAACCTGTTGTTGCAGAAAGCACAGAGCAAGCAGAAGTTGTTGCTGAGCCTGTTGTTGCAGAAAGCACAGAGCAAGCAGAAGTTGTTGCTGAGCCTGTTGTTGCAGAAAGCGCAGAGCAAGCAGAAGTTGTTGCTGAACCTACTGTTTCTGAGAACGCAGAGCAAGCAGAAGTTGTTGCTGAGCCT
>CAYJAI010000013.1:15049-23979 GCA_964368395.1 uncultured Christensenella sp.
TGCTGAACCTACTGTTTCTGAGAACGCAGAGCAAGCAGAAGTTGTTGCTGAGCCTGTTGTTGCAGAAAGCACAGAGCAAACAGAAGTTGTTGCTGAAACTGTTGTTGTAGAAAGCACTGAGCAAGAAGAAGTTGTTGCTGAGCAAGTTAAGGAAGATAGCGCTGAGTAACTTTGAGAACTCTTACTTGTAAAAATATGTAAAAATAAAAGGCTGAAAAATGATATTATTTATATAATATTATTGCAACAGTCACAATGATTTTAAGTGTAATGTTCGGAATAAGATTGCTTACTAAATGTCTTAGGTATGCAATTTAAAAAGGAGCAAGAGAAGAAAGCGTAAGGGCACAGTGGGAACTATTTTTTGCTTGCTGAGCAGTGCTATGAGTAGTTGTTGCATTATTTTTACAAGGTTTTAAGGGTGGTAATTGCAAGTTATGAGAGCAAAATAAAAGCAAATTACCGAAAAAACAAAACAAAAAGCATTCCAAAGGAGAGAGTTATGGAAAAACTTGTGGAATATATTGTTCGTGCTTTGGTAGACAATAAGGATGCCGTTCAAGTGAAACTGGTGGAAGAAGAAGATGTGTGTATTGTAAATGTCACAGTTGATGCTGGGGAAGTGGGGCGCGTAGTTGGGCGTGGCGGAAAGAATGCGCAGGCTATTCGAACTATTGTTCGTTCTTTTGCTGGCAAACAAGGTTTCGCGGATAAAAAATATATAGTTAAGTTCGAATAACATAAGGGAAGGGTGACCTCCCTTTTTGAATTTGAGGAGAATATAAATGAAAACAGTAGTGGGTAAAATATTAAAGCCCCAAGGTCTTCAAGGGGAAATGAAAATAAAACCTCTATTATCTGATGCTGAAAATTTTTATAATTTTCAAGTTATTTTTATAGACAAACAAGAGTATAACATTCGCAAGGTTCGAGTGCATAACGGGTTTGTCTATCTAGCCGTTGACCAGGTTCAAAACTGTGAACAAGTAGAAGAATTGCGTGATAAAATGGTATCAGTGGATAAAAAAGATTTGCCTGAATTGAACGAGGGAGAATACTATATCACCGACTTAGAGGGTTGTGATATATATTTTGAAACGGGAGAAAAGGCCGGTTCAGTGGTAGAAGTCAATAATTATGGTGCAAGTGATGTTCTAACCATTATGGATGGAACGGAAGAAATACTGTGTCCTTTTTTGTCAGATGTTTTTGTTGAGGTAGACTTGTCCAAGGGGAAAATAATAGCAGATAAAAAGCGTTTTTTAGATACAACAAAAAATGATTGATACAGGTTTTTCAGAGGTAATAAAGGTTGAAGAATTGAAAAAAGGCTCTTTTTGAAGTTATTTGATGCCTTAAAGTATACAAAACTGAGCAATATAGAATGGTTGTAAATTGAAAAGAGGGTGGAAACTGTTCTTAATAGCCTTGTTGCTTTTTTGGTGGCTGTTTATAATAACAAAATAGTTTTTTTGTTGCTTTTTTGGTAGAATATTTTAATAGCGTTTATTGCTTTTTTGGTAGAATATTTTAATAATTTTGATAGAGTTTTACGCAAAATATTTAAAGGTAAGGCTGTTATTAGTAAAAGTTAACACAACAAAGCAAACTCTTTATTTCAAAATATAGCAAGAATTTAATAAAAACACAAAACAAGTGTGGCTATGGTGAAAAAGTTTTATATAAATCTTTAAAGGGGTGGAATTATGCGGTTTGATATATTAACCTTATTTCCTAAAAGTTTTGCGCCACTAACTGAAAGTATAGTTGGTCGTGCCAGAGAGCAGGGAAAAATAGAAGTTAATCTGGTGGATATTCGAGATTTTTCACAGGATAAACATAAAAAATGCGATGATACTCCGTATGGTGGCGGAGCCGGGATGGTGATGACTGCTCAGCCACTTTGGGATGCTATTGAAAGTGTGAAGAAAGAAAGTTCTCATATAATTTATATGAGCCCAAAAGGCGAAAAACTCACTCAAAAACTGGTTCGTGAACTGGCAGGGTATGAAAATATTGTCCTTATTTGCGGGCACTATGAGGGTATTGACCAACGAATTATTAATAAGTTTGTTCAGCGTGAAGTTAGCATAGGGGATTATATTCTGACAGGAGGCGAATTGCCAGCTATGGTTTTAGTGGATGCGGTTAGCCGACTGATTCCCGAAGTTTTAGGTAACGAAAACTCTGCACAAAATGAAACTTTTTCAAATGATTTGCTGGAATTTCCTCAGTATACTAAGCCTAGCGAATATAAAGAGATGAAAGTGCCCGAGGTTTTATTGAGCGGTAATCATAAAGAGATTGCAAAATGGCGAGAAGAGCAAAGTGAAAAATTAACCCGAGAACGCAGGCCAGACCTGTTGGAAAAGGAGATAGCAAATGAATAATGTTTTACGCTTTGAGGACAAAGAAGTTGTGGTAAGGGCAGCACAGGAATCTGATGCCGAAATTGTTATGCAATGGTGGAGCGATGGTAAAGTTATGGCACACGCAGGTTTTCCCGAAGGTATTAAAACCCCAAAAGAAAAAGTCATAAACAATATCAAGGACACAAACAAAAGACAGTTGTTTATAATTGAGTCCGACGGGATGAAAATAGGCGAGTGTCATTATGGTGAGATATCTGACAAAGTGGCGAAGATGGGAATCAAAATTTGTGATTTTAGTATGCATAACAAAGGTATAGGAACAAGGGTATGCAAACTTTTGATACATTACTTGTTTGCTGCTTTGGATTATGAAAAGATAGCGCTAGACCCGCGAAAAGACAATGTCCCTGCTGTGCGTTTGTATCAAAAACTTGGATTCAAGTGTGTAAGCGAATATGAGGATGACTTTTTCAAAACAACGGTGTGTGATTTAGAATTACTTAAAGATGATTATATAAAAACAAAAGATAATGATTTTGCATAAATATTTAATAAATTGACATAAAGTGTTGGGCTAAAAATTAAGGATTCTATTTTGATATGTTTGATTACAATTTTTTAAGATTTTGATTTTACCATTAAAAGCCTTGAAAAACAGGGTGTTTTATGATATAGTTTTTTTGAAAGAGAGGCAGAATTTATGTTAATCCAATGGTTTCCGGGGCATATGACCAAGGCAATACGAACTATGGAAAAGGATATCAAGTTGGTGGACTTGATTCTTTATGTTTTAGATGCGCGAGCGCCTTTTTCTTGTGTTAATCCGGAATTTGGGAGAATAGCAGGCAATAAACCTATAATTTATATTTTAAATAAAGCGGATTTGGCAGATGAAAAAGAAACAGTTCGGTGGAGTAATTATTTTACTAGCGGAAAGGATGTTTGCGTTATTTTAAACTCTACACAAACTAATGCTACCAAAATTTTAATAGACAAAATAGGGCTTTTGCTGAAAAAGAAAAATAAAAAGTATGATGATAAAGGCGTTGTTATGATTAACCGTGCAATGGTTATAGGAGTGCCGAACAGTGGGAAAAGCACGCTTATAAACAACTTTTGTGGGAAATATAAGGCTAAAACGGGAGATATTCCCGGAGTAACAAAAGGAACACAATGGGTGCGTATTGGTGTTGGGCTAGAATTGCTGGATACCGCGGGAACTCTTTGGCCATCTTTTGAGAATCAGGAGATTGCTAAAAATTTGGCTTGTATAGGCAGTATTCGTGATGAAGTGGTAGACATTCCAGAATTATCCTTAGATTTTATAGGAAAAATGCAAAAAAACTACCCTCAACTGTTGATTCAGCGCTATAACCTAGATTTAGAGGGGGAGCCGGTTGAGGTTTTAGAGAGAATTTGTGAAAGTAGAAAATTCATAGCACGAGGCGGAGATGTGGACTGGGAACGAGGCGGGCGCGCTGTTATAGATGACTTTCGTAAAGGGCGGTTAGGTCGTATAACCTTGGAGAAAGTAGAGGATTATGAGGTAGAGCAAAACTAGTTTGGTGTTTGTGAAGCGAAACGCAATAATTAAGAAAGATGAAAAACAATTAAAAAATAATTTTAGATGAAAATAAGTCGCGAGGAAAAAATGTTTGATTTCGAGGATAGTTATAGAGAGAAA
This sequence comes from uncultured Christensenella sp., assembly GCA_964368395.1. Lineage (GTDB taxonomy): Bacteria > Bacillota > Clostridia > Christensenellales > UBA1242 > UBA7584. The sequence continues at coordinate 19,106 of CAYJAI010000013.1, forward strand.
GGGTATAAACTCATAGCGGGTATGGATGAGGCGGGGCGGGGTCCGTTAGCGGGGCCCGTAGTTTGTGCGTGTGTGATTATGCCTTTGGAGGACATTATTCAAGGCATTGATGACAGCAAGAAAGTTTCTGAAAAAAAGAGGGAGTTTTTTTACCATAAGATTGTAGAAAAGGCGTTAGGGTATAAAATAAGTTTTATTGAGCGGGATATTATTGATGAAACAAACATTTTAGAGGCGACCAAAAGAGGTATGGAAATTTGTGTTCGAACTCTTCAACCTCAACCTGATTTTGTTTTGGTAGATGCCGTGAAAGGGTTAAACCTAAAAGTGCCATATGAGCCTATAATTCACGGAGATGCTTTATCTTACAACATAGCCTGTGCATCTATTTTGGCAAAAGTTGCGCGTGACCGTTTTATGGTTCAAGTGTTGGATAAGGAATACCCATCATATAATTTTGCTAAGCATAAAGGTTATGCTACTAAGGAGCATATAGAAAAGTTGAAAAAATACGGAAAATGCGATGCGCATAGAAATAGTTTTATTAAAAACTTCATCACATAGCAAAATGAATTAAAAAATATAAAGGAATTGAACAAGTAAAAGAACAAGATAAAAGAAAAGAGCAAGTCAAAGAGCAAGATAAAAGAAAAGAACAAGTCAAAGAACAAGATAAAAGAAAAGAGCAAGTCAAAGAGCAGGATAAAAGAAAAGAACAAGTCAAGGAGCAAGATAAAAGAAAGGAACAAGTAAAAGAACAAGGAAAAGGAATTGAGCAAGGTAAGGAATTGAAATTATGGATAATATCGCAACAGGGAAAATGGCTGAAAAGAGGGCTGTTCAACTGCTTAAAAAACAGGGATATAAAATTATTGAAAAAAATTACAGAAACAAACTAGGGGAAATTGATATTATTGCTTTTGATAAAAAAGAAAATGTTTTGATTTTTGTTGAAGTGAAATCTAAAAGCAGTGATTTTTTCGGATTACCTCGCGAGATGGTGGATGAATACAAACAACGTAAAATTGAAAGTGTAGCCACCGCTTATTTAATGGCAAATAAAAAAATAGAGCAAAATATAAGGTTTGATGTTGTGGAAATTTTGAGAGATAATATAGAGCATATCAAAAATGCTTGGTAGTCCTTTTTGTATTACTTTACTTATTCTAGGTAAATTGTTATTGCTTTGCTTGCTTTGAGTGAATTTGTTAAATTTGGTAGTGGTTCAAAATCAAGACAAAGTTCAAATCGCTTGTCCTCTAAGATATTTAGAAAAGAGCAAAATGTCATCAAAAAGCGTTATTGTATGTTTTTTTAGAGCATTATCGCTAAATTTTAGCACTTAGTCGGCATAATTGTAAGGTGTGGTTCGTATCAAAATATCAAATCAAAACTCCTATGAGGGTGCCTTTAAGGAGTCAATCAAACTTTTTATTTTGCAAAACATTTGACTTTATGTATATAGTTTAAGCATTTTAAGTATCCTTATTTTTTAATTTAACATTTTTAATATTAAATTTAAAAAATATTGAAGAAAAACATTGCACAAAAATAAAGGGTATGCTATAATGAATGCTATGACTCGGGTGGTCCTCTGTTTTTTATTGTATTTATAAATACGCTGACACGAACACTTGGTAAAATCTGTAAGGAGGTATTAGTCAATGAACATTATTTCAACTTTGGAAAAAGAAGGCTTAAAAGAACAAAGTGCAAACTTCAACATAGGGGACACTGTTAGAGTGTATGTGAAAGTTGTTGAGGGAGAAAAAGAGCGCTTGCAGGCATATGAAGGAGTTGTAATTGCGCGTAAAAACGGAAGTATTCGTGAAACTTTTACTGTTAGACGAATCAGTTTTGGTGTTGGTGTAGAAAGAACTTTTGCGGTTCACTCTCCGAGAATTGACCGTGTGGAAGTGGTTCGTAAAGGAAAAGTCCGCCGTGCAAAACTTTATTATGTTAGAGGCTTGTCTGGAAAGAAAGCAAAAATTAAAGAGTCTATTTAAATTATAGCCTTATTAAAAGAATTAAAATTTACAAAAGCAAAGGAAAGTAGCAAGTAATTGCTATTTTTTTGTTATTTTAGGCTTTTTATCAATTTGATGATGATATTTTCCATAAATTAAACTTGCTATCAATTTTAGTTATATTTTTTATCAATTTAATTATAATTTTCTTTTTAGGTGTTGATTTTTACGCCAAATATGGTATACTAATTTTAGTTAAAAACATTTTAAAGATTCAATCTGTATTATGTTAATCAATGTTTGAATTATTAGAGTGTTTACGCTAAAAATGTTAAAAGGATGAAAATTATGGGAGTAATATTGGCTATTGATATAGGGGGGAGTGCGATAAAATATGCAATAATGAGTCCAACTGGAAACCTTTTGAGCAAACCATCCAGTTTGCCGACACCGCCTGTTCCGAAAGACCCAGGAGAGTATGATGAGGCGTATGCTCAATACCTTAATCAGATAACAAACCTTTTCAGAACTTTGAAAATGATGTCTAGCAATGTTGAGGGTGTGGCTATCAGTCACGCGGGTGTTGCAAAAGATGGAGTTATGGTTTTTGGCGGTTCGCTTGCTTATGTAACTGGTAGAAAATTAGCAAAAGATTTATCAAAAATATGTGACAATTTACCTGTGACCGTTTTCAATGATGCGAAATGTGCCGCAGCAGCCGAACTTAGAAATGGTGCTTTAAAAGGTGTAAAAAACGGGGCTTGTTTTACCTTTGGAACGGCTGTTGGTGGTGGAGTTGTTTGTAACGGAAAAGTTCTAGGGGGCAATAGTGGGGAAGTCAGTTTTATTACAGATGAGAAAGGCGAAAATCTGTTTGGTATTTTCGGCTCTGCTACTGGTTTTATAGATAATGTAGTTAAAGAATTGAACTTACCTGAGGGAACAGATGGTAAAGAACTTTTTGATAAATACCTTAATGATAAAAGATATGGAAAGGAAATAGACAGTGCTTTAACCGAATATACCAAAGGGATTGCTGTTCAACTGCTTAATATGCATCAGTTTTATGAAATGGAAAAAATTGCAATAGGTGGAGGGATAAGTAGGCAGCCACTTTTTACGCAAAAGATAAATCAGGAAATGCAAAAACTTGTTGGAGAAGGGACCTTAATGTCTAATATGGGGTATCCCATCCGTTTGCCTGAGGTCGTGCAATGCGAGTATGGGCCAGAAGCAAACTTGGTTGGTGCAACAGCATATTTTGCGAAGGTTAGAAGGGAATCTGTAAAAAAAACACAACCAGAAATGGGTATTTTGAGGTAAAAAGGGGATAAGTTTTGTTTAAAAAAGATTTTCTTTGGGGTGGTGCAACAGCGGCTAATCAAATAGAAGGCGCTTATAGCAAAGGCGGAAAAGGGCTTTCTCTTTTTGATGTTTGCACAGATGGAAGTAAGGATAATCCACGAAAAATAACCTTAAAAATCAATGAGGGAGATTATTATCCATCGTATAATGCTATTGATTTTTACCACAGATATAAAGAAGATATAAAGTTAATTGGCGAATTAGGGTTTAAAGTTTTTAGGTTATCTATTGCTTGGAGTAGGGTATTTCCAAACGGAGATGATACAGAGCCAAATGAGGCAGGGTTAAAGTTTTATGAAGATGTTTTTGCGGAGTGTAAAAAATATAATATCAAACCCTTGGTTACACTTTCTCACTACGAAATGCCTCTGAACCTTGCTATTAAGTATGGCGGTTGGGCTAATTCTAAACTGATAGATTTTTTTTATAATTATTGCCGAACAGTGTTTGAGAGATATAAGGATGCCGTTGAGTATTGGATTACTTTTAATGAAATAAATATGGGAATGAGTCCTTTTGGCAATTTTCCCTCTTTGGGAATAATAAATGAAGGCACAAAAGATTTGCTGAATCAGGTAGATGATAAGCAAAAACGGTATCAAGGAATTCACAACCAACTGATGGCAAGTGCAAAAGTTGTTGCGCTAGGACGCTCAATAAATCCTAAATTTAAGTTTGGTAATATGAACGCATATTTTCCTGCATATCCCGCAAGTTGTAATCCAGATGATGTCTTGGTGGCTCAGAAATTCAGCCAACTGCATAACTATTTTTGTGCTGATGTGCAAGTTCGGGGTGCTTATCCTGAGTATATCTTCAAACATCTTGAAGAGGAAAATGTTTCAATTCAAATTTCAGAACAGGATAAAAACATATTGAAAAATGGCAAGGTAGATTTCTTTACTTTCAGTTATTATTTATCTTGCTGTATTTCTAGTGATACAAGCAAAAATACTTTAAAAAACATAATTTTCAGCAGTATGCCTAACGCTTATTTGAAAAGGAGTGATTGGGGTTGGCAGATTGACCCTAAGGGGTTGAGATATTCCTTGAAAGAGATATATGACCGCTACCAAATCCCTATTATGATAGTAGAAAATGGGCTAGGAGCAGTGGATACAGTTGAGGAAGGCGTTGTGCAAGATGATTATCGAATAGAATACCTAAAAGAACATATAATTGAAATGCGTAATGCTGTTAAAGAGGGCGTTGATTTAATTGGTTATACCATTTGGGGATGTATAGATTTAGTTAGTTTTTCCACCGGTGAGATGAAAAAGCGTTACGGTGTTATCTATGTGGATTTAGATGATAAAGGCAAGGGTAGCAAAAACAGAATCAAAAAGAAGTCTTTTGACTGGTATAAAAAAGTAATAGCAAGTAATGGGCGAGAAATATAATGTTTTATTGATAAATTCCAGTTTTTTATGTCTTAATTAAAGAAAAAAGGTTTATTTTTTGTTTTATTTTTGAGGAAGGCTTTCATATTTAAAAAACACTGCTTTGCGGTGTTTTTGCTTTTGTTTTGCCCATTCTTTCAGC
>CAYJAI010000014.1:0-12230 GCA_964368395.1 uncultured Christensenella sp.
TTCCGAAGTCGTTTAAAGACAAATCCCCACTAAAAAACGAGTTTTTATAACTCGTTTTTTGCTATTAAAGAGTGATTAAAGAGTGATTAAAGAGTGATTAAAGAGTGATTGAATGAGGAGCCGTTTTAATTTATAGTAAAATGCGTTTTATTGAAAGTTTTAGTTTTATTGAAATATGTTTTAGTTAGAATTTTAGTTTTAGTAAAATATGGTTTACTTACTTGCTAATAAATTTGTAGTTTTTAAAATATTCTGATAACAAGCAGTTTTGGTTTCTGGTGAAAAGATAGGGCTTATTGTTAAAGTTTTGAGGTTTGGTGTTTTGGTGTTATTTTGTTCCTTGCTGGATGTCTTAGTGGATAAATAATTTGAACTTGGGCTTTCTTTATTTAAAGTTTTGGTTTTTGGTGAAAAGATAGGGCTTATTGTTAAAGTTTTGAAGGCGGGCGTTTTCAGGCTTTTTTGAATTTAAGAGTTATACACTCTTTTCATTATTTAAAATACTTGCAATTTGCAATAAAAAATGGCACAATATGTTTGAGGTAAAAATATGAAGATTTTTGCAATAAGTGATTTGCATTTGAGTTCAGCGGTTGAGAAACCTATGAATATATTTGGTTCGGGTTGGGAAAATCATTTTGAACGCATAAGTGAGGATTGGAAAAGTAAGGTTGCTGAAAATGATTTGGTTTTAATTGCAGGCGATATAAGTTGGGGTATGTATATGGAAGAAGCCCAGCCCGACTTGAAGTTGATAGGTCAGTTGCCGGGTAAAAAAGTTATTTTACGAGGCAACCACGATTATTGGTGGAAAAGTATAACAGCAGTGCGTAAGGCGTTGCCTAATACTCTTTTTGCTGTTCAAAATGATTGTCTTCGTTTTGAAGATGTTTTGGTATGCGGTAGCAGAGGCTGGACTGTTCCCGAACTTTCTGTTAAAAGTGAAGAAGATGAAAAAATTTACAAGCGAGAACTAATTCGCTTAGAGTTGAGTTTACAGGATATGGCGAAAATGCGCAAGGCGGAAGATTTCGTGATTGCTATGACTCACTATCCGCCTTTTAACTCAAAGATGCACAGCAGTGAGGTGACTGCTTTGATGGAGCAATATACGGTGGATTGCGTGGTATATGGGCATTTGCACGGGGATAATTGTCGCACAACTTTGGATTATACACGAAAGGGCATTCGCTATCTTCTCACTTCTTGCGACCAAATAGGTTGTAAATTGGTAGAGATTGAACGCCCCGAGGAGGAAAGATGATTGAATTTAAGCATAAGCCGGTTATGTTATCCGAGTGTATTGAGGGTCTAAACATTTGTCCTAACGGAAAATATTTAGATTGCACGGTAGGGGGTGGTGGACATTCTGTCCAAATAGCAAAAAGGTTAGATAATGGTAAGTTGCTATGTTTAGATAAAGATTTAACCGCACTTGAAGTTGCCAAAGAAAGGTTGAGTTCATTTGGGGATAAAGTGAATTTTTTTCATACTGATTTTAAAAACTTCCAGCAAGCAAAATCATTTTTTAAAATAGATGCCTTTGAGGGCATTTTAATAGATTTAGGGATGAGTTCTTATCAAATAGATAACGCAGAACGAGGATTTTCGTATATGCAAGATGCTAAACTAGATATGAGAATGGATTGCACTCAAAAGATAACTGCTTATCAGATTGTTAATGAGTGGGCACAACACGAATTATCCCAAATTTTCAAGGAATATGGGGAGGAACAGTTTGCCAACAATATAGCAAAACATATAGTGTTGGAACGGGCTAAAAAAGATATAGAAACCACTTTTGAGTTGGTTAAAATTATTGAACAAAGTATTCCGGCTAAAATTCGTTTTAGAGGTGGGCATTGTGCTAAAAAAGTTTTTCAGGCATTGAGAATAGCAGTCAATGATGAGTTGAACGGACTAGGGCAGGCGCTGATAGATTTAACGAAGAGTTTAAAACCGCAAGGTAGGTTAGTTGTGTTGACTTTTCATTCGTTAGAGGATAGAATAGTAAAAAGGACTTTTAATATGTTAGCAACGCAGTGTATCTGTCCGCCTAATGTTCCAGTATGCGTATGCGGTCATTCGGCTGAGGTGATTAAAGTAAGTAAAAAGCCTATTATAGCCAGTCAAAAGGAGCAAGAAGAAAATTCGCGTAGCCTTTCTGCAAAGTTGCGGATTATAGAAAAGGTGTAGTGTTATAGATTATACAAAAGTGTAAATATACATAAAGATAATAAAATAATTCGCTAATATTTTGCAAAGTGATTGAAAAAGAGTGTTACAAATTATAGCAAAAGTGTGTTGCGGATTGTGGAAAAAGAGCGTTACAGATTATGGTAAAAGTGTAAATCATATTTAGAGAGAAAGGAGAGTATAATATATGGCAAAGAAAATTTCGGACCAAACAGTTACTACTTCGGTTAATTCGGACTCCTCTCTCTTTGACATTATAGACAATAAGATAGAGTCAGAGAGATTGAAAAATCTCAATAGGCAAGCGGAAGAAGTTTTATTTGACAACTCACATCAAACAGAAGATTTAAGAAAGGTTTATGATGAGTTAGACCAACAATCTTTAAAGGCTTCTATACAAGATGATGCCTATGACAGTTTTAACCCTTTTTATGGCGATAAAGATGCGCTCAACTCTTTGAAAAGGCATCAGTATACCGACATAGTATCCCGCCCAAATGAATCCACTCCTACTTTGGAGATAAAAGAGGAGATAAAAACGGGCGTCAAAAAGAAAACTTCGGTGAAGCGTAAAAAATTATGGCTTGTTGTTGGGGGAGTGTGTATTGCTTTGTTTCTATCTTTATTCACTTACAATATGGTTTCTATCAACAGTTTGGCTAGAAAAAATGCAAATACGCAGAATCAAATAGCCCAACAGGAGCAAGTTCTTGAAAAGGGAATGGATGAGTATAAAGAGCGTTTGGAGGATTTGGATTTAGAGGCGGTGGGAATGGTGGAGGCTGATTTGGGTGCGGCACAAGGGGTAGATTTATCTGTTAAAAATCTTCAACCGCAGTATACAATTCCTACAAACTTTTGGGATAAGGTGTGTAATTTCTTTGCAAAATTATTTGGGAGATAATAATATTGCAACAAACAACTAAATATTCAATTTTTTCACTACAAAAGAGGCTACTTGCAATAATATGCACAGTCCTCTTTCTTTTTTTTATGATTTTAATCAAACTTTTTAGCGTGCAAATTTTACAGGGGTCAACCTTACAGTTGCGTGCTCTATCTCAATGGACGCGAGACCTTACAATGTCCGGACTAAGAGGGGATATTGTGGATAGAAATGGTGAGGTTTTGTCAACCTCATATACTAGTTATAATGTTTATGTTAGAGGCAGTAATGTTACCAATGCGGAAGAGGTGGCTTTGGGGTTAAGCGAGGTCTTAGGGCTAAACTATGAAGAGGTTCTCACCAAAGCAAAAGACCGAAAGGTTTCTGAACGGCTGGTTTTTCAACAGGCAACCTATGAGCAGGCGCAAAGTTTATTAAAATTGAATTTAGATGGACTTTATATAAGTGAAACGGGCACACGCGAATATCCCTACAATGATTTGCTGAGCAGTGTTTTGGGATTTTGCACCATAGATAATGTTGGGCAATCGGGTTTGGAGGCTTATTATAACAATTTTCTAAAAGGGATAGATGGTAGCACTTATACCGAAAGTGATATAACCGGTTTGGAACTTAGCAATGCTACTACTTGGTATACTTTGGGGGTTCAGGGTTGTGAGATTCAACTTACTATTGATTTAGGAATACAGCAAATAGTTCAGAGTGTGGTTCAATCTGCTATGCAGGAGCAAAAAGCACAAGGGATTACCGCTATAATGATGAACGCTAAAAATGGTGAGGTTTTGGCAATGGCATCTGCTCCTAGTTTTGATTTGAACAATCCTCCACGCGATGATTTGGAAACTTTACTGAGTTATAGTAAGAACACTATGATAACAGATGTTTATGAGCCGGGTAGCACTTTTAAACTTTTCACGCTTGCGGGGGCTTTGGAGCAAGGAGTGACTAGTTTGGATGAGCGTTTTTATGACCCAGGGTTTAGGATGGTAGATGGGCAAAAGATAAAATGCTGGAAAACGACTGGGCACGGGAGTCAGACTTTGGTGGAAGCGGTAGCCAATAGTTGCAACAGTGTTTTTATGGATTTAGGGCTTAGGTTGGGGAAGGAAACCTTATATAATTACCTTAAAAAATTTGGAATAGGAAGTGTAACAGGGATAGATTTTAGCGGTGAAAGTAGTGGTATTATGATGGATTTATCCTCAGTTAAAAATGTGGATTTAGCACGAATAAGTTTTGGTCAGGCAATCGCAGTTACTTCTTTGCAGATGATAACGGGCGTTTCAGGAATATTAAACGGAACATTATATGAACCGCATTTTATAAAGAGTGTCACTTCGGCAAATGGTGTCACTAAGCAGTTTGCAAGCGTATCACGGGGAAATGTAGTAAGTGCAGATACTAGCGAAAAAATTTTATATATGATGGAGCAAGTAGTTAGTAAAAGTGATGGGCTGTATAGTTTTGTTCCTGGCTATCGCATAGGAGGAAAGACAGGAACTGCTCAAAAGTATGAAAATGGGGTGGTGGCAAGCGGAAAATATGTATCTTCTTTTATAGGCGCTTATCCGGTAGATGACCCAGAGTATATTTTACTTTTTTGTGTGGATGAACCCGGAACAGGAATTTATTATGGAAGTTTGGTGGCAGCACCATATGCTAAGCAGATTTATTCCTCTCTTTTTGATTATTTGGGCATAGAACCAACTAATTTAACAGAGGATTTGAAAAAGGTTACCGCTACAATATCTATGCCAAATCTGGTAGGACTTTCCATTACTCAGGCTGGTTCTTTGCTTAAATCTATGAAATTACAGTATGAAGTGGATGGCGAAAACGCATATGTAATTTGGCAATCTATTCCCCCTGGTGAAAGGTTGTTTGAGGGCGCTATTGTCCTACTAAAAATGTAGTTTTTTGTCTTGTTTTGCGAATGATAACAAAAAAAATTCTGTTTAGTTATAATGATTAAAAGGATGGTAAAGTATGAAGATTTCTCATATGTTAAGAGGGCAAAAGATAATTAAAAAGATAGGAGATTTTCGTTCGGTTAACATACAAAATTTGGCGTGTGATACTAAAAATGTGCGTGATAAATGTTTGTTTTTTTGTTTTAAGGGAAGTGTGACAGATGGGCACTCTTTTGCTCAATCGGCGGTGGATAGAGGGGCAGTGGCTTTGGTGGTAGAGCGTCCTTTGGATATGGATGTGCCTCAAATTGTGGTGGAAAATGCGCGCAGTGCTATGGCTGTTCTTGCGGGGAATTTTTATGGCAATCCTCGTGATAAAATAAAGTTAATAGGGATAACAGGCACCAACGGGAAAACCACTACCACATATATGTTGCAGTCCATTTTGAAGTCAGCCGGATATAAGGTGGGCGTTATCGGGACTATTGGCATAGTTATAGATGACCTCACTTTACCTACTCAGTTAACCACACCTGACCCCATAGAACTACACTCATTGTTTGCGCAAATGGTGAACAAGCAAGTTGATTTTGTGGTTATGGAAGTAAGTGCTCACGCTATTGCTTTGGATAAAATGGCGGGCGTTGTGTGTGATGTGGGTATTTTGACTAACATAACTCAGGACCACATAGATTTTTTTCATTCTTTTGAAAAATATAAGGATACGAAATTATCCTTTTTAAATCCGCAGTATTGTAAACAGGGCGTAGTTAATGTTGATGATTGTATGGGCAGAAAGTTTTATCTTCGTAATTTGGCGTATAAAACAGGTTATAAGATTCATTCTTTTGGATTAAATAATCCCAGTGATGTTTTTGCAGTAGATTATAAATTTGGTCTGGATGGAACGCATTATTTTATCAATCTTTTTGATGAAGTGAAAGAAGTTAAAACGGGGCTTATAGGGCAGTTTAATCTGTATAATGCCTTAGGGGCTTCTACCGCTTGCCACCTTTTGGGCATTCAGTCTAAGCATATTGTTCAAGGTTTAGGGGATATGCAGAGTGTTCCCGGGCGGTTCAATGTGGTGGATTTAGGAGATGGGCGAAAGGCTGTTTTGGACTATGCGCATACACCAGATGGATTGACTAATATTCTAACCTCAGTTCGCCAAATCACCAACGGAAAGGTGATTTCTGTTTTCGGTTGCGGAGGTAATCGTGATGCAGTAAAACGGCCTATAATGGGTAAAATCAGTGCCTCTTTGGCGGATTTTAGCATTCTAACTTCGGATAATCCGCGACTGGAAGAGCCTTTAAAAATAATCAATGAAATAGAAAATGGAGCAAAAGAGGTAAACAACAAATATCTTTGCATAGAAAATAGAAAGGATGCTATCCGCTATGCTCTTTCTATGCTTGAAAGTGGAGATGTGGCAGTGGTAAGCGGTAAGGGTGCGGAAAATTATTTGGATATGGGCGGGGTAAAGTATCCGTATTCTGATTTAGAAACCATAAAAAGAGAAAATGACCGAATACGAAAGGAGACACAACTTATCAAATGATTAGGTTAATGGTGGGTTTTTTATCAACTTTTGTTGTGGGGATATGTTTTGCGCCATTGATTATATTTATCATAAAAAAATTCCAGGCAAAGCAAAGCATTCTGCAATATGTTGAGCAACATAAAAAAAAAGAGGGGACGCCCACTATTGGCGGACTAATTTTTTTACTATCTGCGGGTGCTGTTTTTTTAATATTTATGCAAGGTTCTAGTCGGCTTGCCTTAGTGGCTCTTGCCGTTTTCTTCGCCTATGGTTTGTTGGGTTTTTTGGATGACTTTATAAAGGTGCGAACGCATAAAAATTTGGGTCTACGAGCATATCAAAAGATAGTAGGACAAGCCGGTATAGCCATTTTAGTGGCTGTTTTTGTGTGGAACAATCAGTTTTTAGGCGGAAGTATTTTTCTACCTTGGGGTATGGTTCAAGTAGATATAGGTTGGTGGATTATCCCCTTGACCATAGTAGCCTTTTTGGCTATGTCTAATAGTGCTAATCTAACTGATGGGTTAGATGGGCTTGCCGGAGGGGTGAGTTTTGTTGCGCTTATAGCCATTTCGGTTATTGCTATGCTAACTATGAATTATGGTATGAATATGGGTGCAAGTATTCAATATCAGCAGGAAATTACTAACTTGGCTATGTTGAGTGTATGTGTCGCGGGAGGAGTGCTTGCTTTTCTTTGCTTTAATGCGTATCCCGCAAAAATATTTATGGGGGATACAGGTTCTTTGGCTTTGGGTGGTGTACTATGTGCAATTACCAGTTTTTGTGGACAGGTATTAGTTTTATTGCTGGTTTGCGTTACCTTTGTTGTGAGTGCGGTCAGTGTTATATTGCAGGTAGCATACTATAAAAAAACTAAGAAACGGATATTTCTAACCGCGCCCCTTCATCACCACTTTGAGAAAAAAGGTGTGAATGAAAGTAAAATTGTTGCCATATATATAATAGTAACAATAATTGCAAGCGGGGTAGCAATTACTCTTTGCTTGTTGTAGGGGGTAGTATGAATTATTTAGTGATAGGACTGGCTAGAAGTGGGGTTGCCTCTTGTAACCTTTTAGTGCGAAAAGGTCAAACAGTTTTTGCCTTTGATAATAATAGAAAATTATGTTCTGAACTGGTGGAAAGCGGCATATTAAAACAGCCTATTCATATGGTGAAAAAAATAAATAAAAAACTACTGCAACAAATAGATGTTATGGTTATAAGTCCGGGAGTTTCGCCTGAGCGTTTTGATATGCTTGCCAAGAGGTATAAGATAGATATTATAGGCGAAATGGAACTTGCCTTTCAGAACTGTCCCTGTCCAGTGCTTGCTATAACAGGAACAAACGGCAAGACTACTACCACTATGTTGCTTGGCGAAATTATGAAAAAGTCAGGGGCAGATGTTCGAGTGGTGGGTAATGTAGGCAGTGCCTTTTCCGAAAGCGTGGCAGATATGAAAAAGCAAAGCCTTGCTCTTTGTGAGGTGAGTAGTGCTCAGTTGGAAAAAATTCAGAATTTTAAGCCACAGATAGTCGGATTCTTAAATATTGCACCCGACCATTTGGACCGATATAAGCGATTTGAGAATTATGTTTTTGCTAAGTCAAAAATATTTAAAAATATGAGCAAGAAAGACCTTGCTGTTTTGAATTATGATGATTTATTAGTTCGAAATTTTGCTAATCAAATACACAGTCAGGTTAGGTTTTTTTCCTTATCTGAACTGCCTAAGGGGGTAAAGGGCGCGTATTTGAAAGAGGGGGAAATAATCTTTGTTGAGAGCGGAAAAAAGACAGAAAAAATATCTGTCAAGCAAGTGAAATTAAAGGGGATTCATAATATAAGCAATATTTTATGCGCTGTTCTTATGGCTAAAAAATTTGGGGTTAAAGCAGAGCATATTCAACAGGCTATCAATGAGTTTAAGGGATTGCCTCATAGGTTGGAGGCGGTGGGGAATATAGGAGGTTTGGAGTTTTATAATGACTCAAAAGGAACAAATATACACTCCACTTTGACTGCTTTAAAATCTTTCAGTAAGCCAATTACTCTGCTATTAGGTGGGAGTAGTAAGGGGGAGAATTTTGCGCGTTTATTTGAGAATATGCCCGCTAATGTTATTAAAATAATAACCTTTGGAAAAAGTGGTTCTAGGATTTTTTCACACGGCATAAATTCAGGCTTTTGCAATATTGTGCGACGAGAAAAATTAGAAGATGCCTTTGATGAAGCAGTGAAAAAAGCCTCAGGGGAGGAGGTGGTTTTGCTGTCACCAGCGTGTGCCAGTTTTGACCAGTTCGAAAATTTTGAAGAAAGGGGAGATTTTTTCAAATATTTAGTTAAAGGTCTGTGTGAATGAAGAATTCTAAACTCTTTTATAATGGCAAACATAGTGTGAACTTGTGGGTGGTTATTCCAACTATTCTTCTAGTAGTTTTAGGGATAGTTATGGTGTATTCGGCTTCCAGTTATTCCGCTGAACAGACATATGGCAACGCTATGTTTTTTGCACAAAAACAAATTATAGGTGCATTGTTGGGGTGTGCTACCTTGTTGTTTTGTTATTATATGGATTATAAAATATTAAGCAAATTAAAGTATTTTGCCTTAGGCTTGGGGTTGCTGTTTTTGGCTATTGTTTTTATTCCTGGGATAGGTATTGAAAATTATGGGGCAAAGCGTTGGATAGGCTTTGGGTTTTTTAGTTTTCAGGCAAGTGAAATTGCAAAGTTTTGTTTTATAATATTTTGTGCTGGTTATATGGCTCAACACAAGGAAAAAATGAATACTTTCAGAGGTTCTTTGCCTGTGCTCTGTGCTGGTTTTTGTATGTGCGTGCTCATACTTTTAGAGCCGAATATGTCCATTACTATATGCGTGGGAACAGTTATGATTGTTATGCTTTTAGTGGGGGGTATGAAATTAAAACATCTCCTTGCCTTGGGTGTTCCCATAGTTGCGGCAGCAGTAGGTTTGATTTTGCTTGAACCTTATCGTATGCTCAGAATAACCGCTTTTTTAGACCCGTGGGCAAGTCCTCAGGGCGAAGGTTTTCAACTCATACAATCTCTTTATTCCTTAGGTTCAGGCGGTTGGTTTGGTGTCGGCTTATTTAACTCCCGTGCCAAATATTCTTTTTTACCTTTCAGTGAAAGCGATTTTGTTTTTGCCATACTGGGTGAGGAGTTGGGCTTGGTGGGGGCGGGGTTGGTTTTGCTTCTATTTGTTATTTTGATTGTTCAGGGCTATAAAATCGCCATAAACTCCAACAGTCGCTTTGGCTGTTATATGGCAACAGGTATTTCCAGCATTATAGCCATTCAAGTTATCTTGAATGTTGCGGTGGTGACCGGATTAGTTCCTCCGACCGGACTTCCGCTACCCTTAATGAGTGCAGGGGGAACTAGTTTGGTAGTGTTTTTAGCAAGCATAGGCGTCCTGTTGAATATTCATCGCCAAAATCAAGAAAACAGGTTTGTTGTGCCTATCAAAAAAAGCCCTTTTTTACAAAGAGTTAAAAGATAGTAGTTTGAGAAAATAAAAAAATAACCCTAGTATAAAAGGATGAAAATTAAATAAAAATTAAGTAAAAAATAAATAAAAAATAAATAAAAAATAAATAAAAATTAAATAAAAAATAAGTAAAAATTAAGTAAAAATAAGAAAAACACATAATAAAAACACAAATAAAAGCACAAGCAAAATGGTGAAAGTAAATATGAAAAATAGGTTTATTTTATAATTATGAATTTTCTTTTTTATTGAAGTTAACTTCGACCATTTGAATATTTAACTTTAAAACCTGAGGATGCCCGCGTTTTACAGGGAAAATTCCTAATTTTTCTTCTTCTTTTCTTTTTATGTATTCCAGCAACGCTTTGGCTAACTGATCCGGACAACTGGTATCGTTTTTACACTTTATACCCTCACAAACTGAGATAATCTCATCAATATTCCTACCTACGGTAAATTTTGCGAGGGCTTGCAAACCTCCCGGACAACCGCCTAGAAATTTCAAATCGGTTAAAATATTATCCTCATTAACTTCAAATAAAATTTGGCGAGAGCAAGTCCCGACTGTTCGGAAAGTTTCCATACTATTCTCCTTTTGGCGCCCAATCTAATAAGTTGGCGTAAACAAATTCATAAAAGTTAGGGGCACGAGTAGGCCAAAGTTCAACTGCTTTTATTGCTTCCGCACGAGTTTGTAAATTTATAGCGATTTCGAAAGATGGGATAGTGGAAGTAGAATCAATGATGCGCATAGTTACCATATAAGTGCCATCCGCATTCTTCTTGAAGTCTGCGACATATTCCTGTAATCTTTTAAAATACATACGATTGTTTTTACAAAAAGTAGAGATTTGCCCGCGTAAATCCTCAGATATTTCATTATAAAAAGAATTTACACAATTTCTGCCTAACGCGGTTAAAGAATATCTTTTATTTTCTGTTTTAGTATCAGGTGAAAAAATCATATTAAATTTAAGTAGTTCGGGAAAGATTGCTTTACATTCCATATAGTTTATCCACGGGTTACGCGTGGTGCATATATCGAAAATAAAATGCTCATTTAGAGGTATCTCAATCTGTTCCAGCGTATACAAAATAATCAATTTTGTTTCAATATCACTCTCTGAAAAATTCTCTTTCAAACCTTTCCTCCGTAGATGTTCAGTGAGGTAATTATAGCACACAAAAATATTTATGACAAATAAAATGCTATCAAATAGTAAAATATTCGCAAAACGGTTGGCGTTTTTTATTTTATATGCTATATTTAAAATAAAACATCTTAAACGAGGGATGATATGATGGAAGAGCAAAGGGGGAAAATAGCAGACTTTTACTATGCTTGCTGTGATATGGTTGATACTAAATTGATATTAGCCGATGCAAAGATTAGTAAGATTTTGAAAACTATTTCGGTCAGTTCAGAGTTGATAAGTGCGGTTGGTGAAACTTTAATAAACTTTAACTTTGATATTGAATTTAGTAAGGCACAAATTAAAAATGAAAGCACTACTTTTTATTTTCAATTACCTGCGGATAGAGAGAAAACCATTGCTTTGATTTTTCAGATGTTAAGTGCTTTTGATACTCATCAATTAGATTTGCATAGTTTTATAAAGGATTTTTTTGTGACCGAAGTAGAGAATATGTCCATTGGTTTTACTAATTTTGTGTATACTATAATTTTACCTTTTCGGGATGCTTTGTGTGAAAAAATAGGCTTTTCTGAGCCAAAAGAAAAAGAGGATATAGGTGTGGATAAGATGGAAAACAATGAAGATAAGGATTTTCTAGGCGACTTTTTTGATGATATAACAGTGATTCTAACTCAGATTAGAGAAAGTGTGAATATCGACCCTAAAATAAAATCAGACCGCATAGATGAGTTGAATATAACCATTAATGCTTTAATGCAAAGTATAGAATTATATAATTTAAAGATAATGAATGCTCTTATGATTAGTTTAAATTATTTGCTACAACCTATAAAGAGTGTGCGTTTTTATAATATGGAATTACAGGAAAGGCTGGCTACTTTTTACTCTGAATTATAAAAGAAGAATCAGAATTGTAAGAAAAAAATCTGAGGAAATCTTTACTTTATCTTAGTTTAAACTTTAAAAAATCATATGAATTTAGGTTTTGAGAA
>CAYJAI010000014.1:12330-23451 GCA_964368395.1 uncultured Christensenella sp.
AAATCATATGAATTTAGGTTTTGAGAAATTAGGTGAGTTTAGGCTTTGAGAAATCAGATGTTAGGCTTTGAGAGATTAGGTGAATAAAAGATAATGCAAAAAAGATTTATATGTATTTAACAATGCTAGATTTTGATTGTCTGTTGTATGTCCTTGCTTCAAGGTTTTTTGGCGTTATCCGACTTTATTTGATGGCTTAGTGTGAATTTCTTAATACAATGCGGGGACTTTTGCCCGATTTTTTATTAATTCCTTAGTCCAGAACTATGAAAAATTAAAAGAAGTTTATGGTAGTTGCCATAATTGGCAGTCCGCTTTACCTTACTAATGACATAAATGAAAGATTAGATGTCCGAGTAGTAGTTGGGCATTCTGTCAATGAGTTTTTTATGCGATGTTAAAAACTATAAAGGAAAAATTAAAAGCAAGAGTAGGCATACCAACATAGAGAGTATAGCCTGAGTTGTTTTTTGTAGGAAATAAAAGCCTACCTTAATTTTACATTTGTGTAGAAAGGTTAGCGATTGAAAATGAATGGACAAGCCTCCCCAAGAGATAATTCCTGTTCCAAAAATACAGAGTAGCCCGATAGATACTCCGCTTTGTGACAAGTCTAGACAACCGCGTGTTATCTCAATTATTCCACTTACTATGCCACCACTTACCGCAGTGTTGATGCCTACAAGTCCTAACAGCCAAGCGAGGGCGTTTGAAACTAATCCTAAAATATGAAAATTAGCAAGCATATCAATGAGCATAAAAAAGAGTGCCACATATCCGCCCACAATCAAAATGGATATAACAGAATCATATATAGAACTAGCCAACATATTATCTAGTTTCATATTTGGTAGGCTATTTTGAGTTTTAACCACACGCTCTTTTTTATGATAATTACGATATAATAATCCGTTGAGGATAGCGCCTAATATGTGTGAAATCAGCATAATTATTCCCGCACCTTTACAGAGAAACATTTCCGCACCCACCGTTCCTACAATGAAAAGTGGACCCGAAGTAGAGCAGAAAGCACATATGCGAACTATCTGAGCGCGCGTTAATAAATTGTTCTCATATAGTTCACTGCTTATTTTCGCTCCGACTGGATATCCGGAAATTATACTCATTAGAAAAACATAACTGGCTACCCCCGGAACATTGAACAATTTAGAGGTTATGGGCTGGAAATAATGTGCTATTCTTTCCACCATATTTAATTGTGTTAAAAGTTTGGTAAGAAAGAAAAAGGGGAAAAGAGCGGGAAGAACTGCTGTCGCCCAAACTATTATACCTTTTAAGGTGCTTTCCATATAAATCTGAGGGTTTAGAACTAAGGCTATAATAATTAAAAAAATTACAGCAGAAAGAAAGAAATGCCCCTTTTTTATTTCAATAAACCGCATAATTCATTTTATTATTCTTTTTTCTCTCATAGAACAAAAGCAAGGAAAATAGTGTATTTACTTGATTTATTTCCGCTTTTCTGATAAAATATTTTTATCTTATTACTTCAAGGAAGTGTCAATGATTATATTTAATATACTATCTAGTGGCGAACCAGCCACTACCATATTAGTTTTGCTTGGTGCGTGGCTGATTTCTATCACTTTTGCCATAGTTTCTCACGAATTTTCGCACGCTTTTGCGGCAAGTAAAATGGGAGACCCCACCGCTCGATTAGCCGGCCGTATGACTATGAATCCAGCAAAGCACTTAGACCCGATAGGAACGCTATGTTTGATTGTTTTTGGCTTTGGTTGGGCAAAAGGTGTTCCGGTTAATCCGACACTGTTCCGAAATTACCGTAAAGGTCAAATTTGGGTTTCTCTTTCGGGAGTTACCACAAATATGATACTGGGTATCTTTTTTACCTTCCTTAGCGCAATTTCAATCTTGTTTTTCAATCCAGATATATTGATTTTGTTATTTTTACAGCATTTATTCTTTTATAGTGCTATAATTAACTATATATTGGCTGTGTTCAATATATTGCCTATTTATCCGTTAGATGGCTTTTCTTTGTTGCAAGCGTTCTTGCCTTATGATAACAAGTTTATGCTTTTTATGCGTAAGTATGGTATTTTAGTTTTGCTTTTGTTGTTGTTTACTGGACTTTTCAGTTATTTGATAAACGCTGTTCTTCGTTTGTTTTATTATGGCTTAATTGACCTTTTCTATATGATTTTTATTTAGGTTAAAGAAATGGGAAGCAGGTTATCAATAAGTCAAACAAAGGAAAGAAAGCACGCAAAAAGCAAGGGGACAGAAGTTAGGAGCTAAAAATGAATCCAAAGTGCAAAGGGATTGTCCACTAATACATCAAACAAAAAGCAAGAGGACAGAAGTTCGGGGCTAAAAATCAATCCAAAGTTTTAATGACTTACTCTAAGACATCAAGCAAAGAGTGGGGTAACCGAAAGTAAAAAGCAAGATAACACTAAAAGAGCAAAAACAAAAATAACACGCAAAAAGCAAGGGACAAAAATTTATATACATTTTATATAATTTTATTTAGGAGAAAAAATGTCTGAGCAGTTTAAAGAAGTTCAAATAGATATAGATATTGTTGTGGAGTCATCCACCGCTTCAATAGTTCCTACAACTCACCGAATGAGCGAAGAAGAGTTGAGGCAGAAAGAGGAGGAGTTATTGGGAGGTTCTTTCATTTTGCCTACTTTGGAAGATGCAAATATAACCTTTCAATTAGGAGATGAGGAAGGACCTTTGGATGTTCTTTTATCCTTGATAAAAGAAACTAAATTGGATATTATGGAAGTTAACCTAGCCGAACTTACCGAACAGTTTTTGAGTTATATGGAAAAAGCCTCTTTCAATATGGAGCAGCAAAGTGAGTTTGTTAACATTGCAGCAACTCTTTTGGAAATCAAATCTAAATCATTATTGCCTATTGAAAATAATGAGGATGAAGAGGATGAAGAAGATGCTGAAACAGCATTGAGAAGGCAGTTACAGATGTATAAGATTTTCAAAGATGCTAGTCAGGAATTGGCATTGATTGAGAATAATGACCATTTTTATAAAGAGCCCGACCATTCGGCAGGTGATTATAGAATGGTGCTAAAAAATATGGATATGCAAGGCCTAGTAAATGCTTTTTCAAAACTATTAGTTAAGGTTCAGAAAAAAGAACAAACTCAGGAAGAAAAACAAGTAAGAAAAGACCGCTTTACTTTGGCAGATAGTATTGTAAATTTAAGGAGTGCTTTATCTGAGAAGAAAAAGATAAAGTTTAGTCATTGTTTCCAGTCTGATTTTAGTCGTGGGGAAATAATTGTTACTTTTTTAGCAATGCTTGAACTTTTAAAAGTTCGGTATGCTAAGGCGATTCAGGAAGAGACTTTCGGGGATATTGAAATAATTTTACGGGAGAATGAACAAAATGAATAAAGAGAAATTGAGCAATATTATTGAAGGGGTTTTATTTGTTGCAGGAAATGGTGTCCAATTGCAGGAAATAGCGGAAAAATTAGAGCAAAAACTTGACGATGTTAAAAAAGCAGTAGAACTGCTTAAAGAAAAATATTCCGCAGATAACGGTATAAATATCATTACATACAAGGATAAGATACAACTAACCAGCAATCCTAAATATGCCGAAGAGATA
This sequence comes from uncultured Christensenella sp., assembly GCA_964368395.1. Taxonomy (GTDB): domain Bacteria; phylum Bacillota; class Clostridia; order Christensenellales; family UBA1242; genus UBA7584. The sequence goes on from CAYJAI010000014.1 coordinate 15,956, forward strand.
GCCACAGTGTTAAATCCTATCAAGGAAAAAGCACTAACCAAAGCCACTTTGGAAACGGTGGCTATTATAGCATATCAACAGCCTGTTACGCGGTTAGACATTGAGCAGGTGCGAGGTGTTTCTAGTGACTATGCCATTCAGTTGCTATTGAGCCACAACTTGATTGAAGTGGTAGGGCGAAAGGATGCAGTGGGCAAACCGTTGCTGTTCGGAACTACGGACGAATTTCTCAAAAAATTTGAGATAGAAGATTTAGATGCTTTACCTAAATATGAAGAACTGTTAGAGCAAATACAGATTGTTCGAAAAGAAAGTGGAGATTCTCTTTACCGAGAGTTTGAAATTAAGCCTTTGGAACCTGAGGATGATTTAAGCGATTTGAATGAAGAAGTAAAGGTTGCCCAAGCAGATTAAATAATGCAATCTTTCACAGTAACAAAAGTTGTGACTTAGTAGTTTGGTTTGTGTTAGTGAATGGTATAAAGCACAGAAATTTAAAACAACAGGGTTAGGTAAACATAACATTAAACTATGCAGTAGCAGTTTGTTAGTTTGAATTTATATGAATTTCCAGTTGATGGATGAAATATAAACCTTTTAGACAAATATTTCATTTGCAGTTTAGTAGTTTGATTTGTGTTAATGAATATGCCGTTGTAGGTAATATTTTGCAGAATCTTGAAGTTGGCGATAGGAAGAAAAAAGGCAAATTTTTTGGACAAATATGCAAGTTGTAGTTAAGTTTAACTAAAAGAAATTATTTTTGGCGTTTGCTGTTTTTAAAAATATAAACAAAAAAGTGAATTTTTTTATTGTTTTTTCAAAAAATACCATTATGGAGTGGTATTTTATTTTTTTAATTATTGTTATAGTTCTTCTTTTTGTTTTTCTCTTTCCCTTATTTTTACAGGTTAGATTTTATTTTAATGCACTGCAAAATTTAGGTGCAATCTCTATAACTTTACTTTGGTTTATTCCAGTCTTTTGTGTGCAGTTTGAGATTAGTAAGGATGCCATCAATATTATAACTAAGAAAAAACAGGATAAAGTCATTGATATTTTTAGTCCGAGTGCAATATTTTTTATGATTTTCATACAGCAGGTTTTAAAGAAGATATATTTACTAGAATTTTCTCTTTTTTGTTTGGTTGGGAAAAAGGATAATGCTATGGCTACCGCAATGTTAAATGGCTTTTTGATAAATATTATACATATATTGCTTGCTATAATCCATACTAAAAAAGGAGATTTCATATCTCATCTTGTATGTAATGTGGATTATCAAGAAAGTGCTTTAAAATTTTCGGGGTATTGTTCAACTTTTATATTTCCCATAACCATTTTATGGTGTCTTATAAAAACAGGATATGCAGGACTGAACAAGGAGATTAAATATGCAAAAAGATAACTCAATATTTGACCTCATAAATAACGGTCTTGAAAACTTAAAGCCAGTTATAGATGTGAATACTGTGGTAGGTGAGGGTATAGATATGCCAAATGGGGATAAAATTTTTCCTTTGGTAAAAGTTTCGGTAGGCTATGTGGCTGGTGGGGGCGAATATGCTAATAAAAAAATGTTGGATAAAAAACAGAGCAACTTTCCTTTTGCCGGCGGTTCAAGTGCTGGTTGCACCTCAGAGCCTATCGGGTTTTTAATCGCAAAAAAATCAGGAAGCGAATTGATTACCTTAAATAATGAAAATGCTTTTGCAGATATAGCCAAAAAAATTACAGATGCGCTTGCGTATTTTGTCCGAAAAGAAGGAAAGGCAAAGTTGGAAAAAGTTCGAAAATGTGATAAAAAGTCAAAAAATATCAAAAAATGAGGTAGAAAAAATGAAAAAAATGTATTTTTGGACAATAACTTTTACAATTATGTTGTGTTGTGTCCTTTTTCCAGTTATTGAGAAAAACCCAGTTTATGCGACCGAAAAAGAAGTTTTTACTGAGAAAATAGCCTATGCTTCCTCGGCTAAAAGTGCTTTTTTAATGGACGCAGGAACGGGAAGAATTTTTTATAGTAAGAATGCTCAGCAGAAATTGCCTATGGCAAGCACTACTAAAATAGTTACTGCAATAACTGTTTTGGAAAACTGTGCTGATTTAGATGCCATTATTCAAGTGGATTCTGGTGCGGTGGGAGTTGAAGGAACGAGCATATATTTACAGCCAAAAGAAGAACTAACCATAAGGGAGTTGTTATATGGCTTAATGCTTCGAAGTGGTAATGATGCAAGCGTTGCTCTTGCATATGCGGTCGGCGGTAGCGTGGGTGAGTTTTGTGGTATGATGAATGATTTAGCGAAAAAGGTGGGCGCAGATAGTTCTAACTTTGTGAATCCTCACGGCTTAGATGCCCCCGAACATTATACCACCGCACACGACCTTGCTGTTATAACGGCTTATGCTTTGGAAAACAAAGATTTTGCTGAAATTGTTTCTACTAAAACAAAAACTATATGTCCAGATAAAGACAATAGGAGATATTTAATCAATAAAAATAAATTGTTAGCAAGCCTATCTGGTTGTATAGGTGTTAAGACTGGATTTACTAATGATGCCGGGCGTTGTTTGGTGTCTGCTTGTGAGCGGGATGGCTTAAAATTAGTTGCGGTAGTTTTCAACTGTGGACCTATGTTTGAAGAGAGTTCCCAAATGTTTGAAAGGTTTTTTGAGCAGTTTAAAATGGTAGAATTATTGCCTGCATATAATTATGTGAAAAGTGCTAGCGTGGAGAATGGTGAGGAGGCATATGTAGGGCTGTATAGCCGTTCAGGTTTCATCTTGCCTTTAAGTCAGGCAGAAGAAAGTAATATAAATATTGTTTTTGAATCTCCGAATAGTTTAAAAGCACCTCTTAAAAAGGAAGAAGAGGTTGGGAATGTGGAAATTTATTATGGCAAACACTTGCTTTTTTCAGAAAAAATATATACAATAGAAGAGGTAAAGTCTAAACTATTTAAGGATAAAGTAAGGGATATTTTGGACAAATGGAATGCGTAGATTGAAGGGCTTTTAATTGCTTTTAGGGTTTTATTTTATATAAGAGTTTTGTCTTATATAACTGAACTTAAAGAAAAAGACTATGCTGATTTCTTGTTTGTAGTTTATTCTTAAAGCGGACAGTTTAATGCAAACCAAAAAGAGTTTGGGGTAACTGATTTCTTGTTTGTAGTTTATTCTTAAAACGAACAGTGCTATTTATAAGATAGTGTTTGAAGTGTTTATATAAATAGCGTAAAGGAAAAAAGTATGAGGTTAAACAAGTTTATGGCTATGTGTGGTGTCGCCTCGCGTAGAGCGTGTGATGCTATAATTCAAGATGGAAAAGTTTGCATAAACGGTGAACCTGTTGATAAATTAGGCATACAAATAAATGCGGATAAAGATGTGGTTACTGTAAAGGGAAAAACTATCAGCCCTCCAAGAATATTTCAATACTTTATGCTGTTCAAGCCGATAGGTTATATTACTTCAACCAGTGACACGCAGGGGCGGAAAACGGTTATGGAACTATTGCCTGAAAGCAATAATAGGTTATTTCCAGTAGGGCGACTGGACTATAATACTTCGGGGCTATTGTTAATAACTAATGATGGCGATTTAACTCAAAAATTAACGCATCCAAGTTTCGAGTTCGAAAAAACATATGTCGCATCTATTCAGGGAAATTTGACTCAATCTGAACTTAACACTCTTCGAAAAGGGGTGGACATAGGCGGGTTTATCACCAGTCCCGCAAAAGTGGAAATTCTTAAAAAGGGTGAAATTTGTGAAGTTTGTTTAACTATTCACGAGGGCAAGAATAGACAAGTTAGGCGTATGTTCGAGGCTTTAAAAAAGAGGGTGAAATCACTAAAAAGAGTGGCGGTCGGCTCATTAACTTTGGATAATTTAAAAGAGGGGCAAATTAGACCCTTGACCAAACAAGAGATAAAATATCTGAAAAGTATATAGGAGGGGTTATGTTTTTTTACTGGTTTTGTTATATTTTAATATTTATTCCTTTAAGATTGTTTTACCCTACCAAAGTTATAGGGAGGGAAAATCTTCCTAAAAAAAAGAAGGGCATTTTAGCCTGCAACCATCGTTCTAATCTGGACCCCATAATTGTAAACAATAATTTATATTGCCGACCCTATATCCCAGCAAAACATACTCTTTTTGAGAATAAAGTTTTGGGTGCAATATTGAGAAGTTACGGCGCTATCCCTATGAATAGAGAGGCTATCGGGCTGTCCGCGATTAAAACGGTCTTGAAAATATTAAAGGATGAAAAATGGCTTTTGATTTTTCCAGAGGGAACAAGAAAAGATGTGAGCGACCAAGAGGATTTATCCATTAAGGGCGGAACAGCAATGTTTTCTCTTAAATCGGGAGCGCCTATAATTCCTATGTGGCTGGTGAAAAAGCCGAGGTTCTTTCGCCGAAATGTTTTACTTATCGGAAAGCCTTTTAATCTTGATGAGTTCAAGCAGGAAAGAATAACCACCGAAGTTCTGCACAAAGCAAGTCAAAAAGTTTCAAAGGAAATGGAAACTTTAAGAGATAATTACCTCCAACAGCAGGAAGCGAAAAAAATGGCTAAAAAGACTAAAAAGCACACAAATAAAAATTAGTTAAAAAAATCCTATACTAAATAGAGTATAGGATTTTTTACTAATTAACGCTAAGAATGAGCATAAAAAATATGAGAAATTAGACTCAAAGGCTACGCTAACTTTTTACTGAAACGCAAAAGCGGAAACCAAAAAGCGTAAAGAGATTGATTTCAAAAAGTAAACAAACCTTAATCAAAACGCAATAATCAAAAAAGTAGTCAAATAATAATATGGAAACAATAATAGTAAAAACAATAATAGTTAAAACAATAAGAGTAAAAACAATAATAGTAAAAATAGAAAGATTCCTAGATATCTCTTTGTCGCCACCCTAAATAAGGGCGGTTATTTGTAAAGGCAATTTCTTTTATACTTCCGTTTTCCATAGTTACCACTTTGTCCGCAACGCTGATATAATCACTGTTTGCGGAAAATATAATCAAGGTTCGTTTGCCCTGTATGGAAAGTAGCGCTTGTTTAATGTTGTTTTTCTCACTTTTGGTTAAATTGTTTGGCAACTCATACAGTGCTATGGCTTCCGCACCAGTCAACAAGGCGCGAGCAAGTCCTAAAAGGTATTGTTTTTCATAGGGGAGGGAAAGAATGTTTGTCCGCATTTTCTGAGGCAAGGATTTGATATATGGCATTAAACCCACCTGTTCGCATACAGCATTTATATTTGATAAATTACTATTTACCATTTTTAAATTTTGTAAAATTGATTCATTAAAAAAGGTAGGAACAGTGCCTAAAAAACTAAAATTTTTACTAAAAACACGCTTTGAGTATTCAAGTATATTTAGCCCATCCATAGAAACCTCACCGCTTGTAGGTCTTATGTCACGATGCATAAGGTGGAATAAAGTTCGTTTTCCAGACCCGCTTGCTCCTATTATATAAGTTGTTTGCAAGCCTTTAATTCGCAGTGTTATATCACTCACAGCGGGATTATTATCATCGCCATTATAGTAAACATTGTCTAAATCTATATAGCCGATTACATCATCAAGGTCAATGTCTCCATCACAAAGGTTGTTTTTTTCGGTGAAATTTAAAACATCTTTTATTCTGGAACAGTATATGCCCGAGTTTTTCATATATGGTATAAACTCAAATACTAAGTTGGTGGTTTCAATCCCACTGGTGATGTAGGCTACGATAATAAAATACATCTCTACGGATAACTGTTCTTTGTATAATAAAAACACCATTCCAAGCGTAAGAACAAAAATTATAAAACTATAAAAAACAAAAAATCCCTGAGCAATAGAGGAATCAGCCATTGTTTTTCGGTGTAAGTTTTTTCGGTAATTTGTTATTCCGCTTCTATATTTTTTTCCCAAACTATTATTTAAACTTAATTCATTTATAGTGTCGCGCGTATCTATTATTTCGCAAAATTGCTGATACTGTTGGTCACGGTCTTCGCGTATCTTTTTAACGCATCGAGAGCGTCTTTTTTCCAACGCGTTAAGAACAATAAAGTTTAGAATATCCACTAAAATCACAGTCAATCCTACCCAAGGATTTATTACAAATATTATAATAATAGTCGCAATCAGCATAAAAATTCTGCCACAACATATAGCAAATTTGTCCGCAATTTCCGCCAGACTGAATATATCACTATGAACAATATTTATGAGTTTTTCCTTTGAAGTTTTATAAAAATTACAAGGATTTGCTTTCAATATTTTTTGAATAAATTCATCATTTAGCCGCCCGTATACGCTACCCACCAGTTTTGAGTAAGTGTAGTAGTTTATATGCCAAAAAGCATTTCTAAGAAGTAACAATCCGAAGACAATACTTAAATTTATGACAGCATCAATGTAATCACCAGAGGTTATCGCCACCACTACTTTTGCGGAAAAAACCAGAGCAATCAATATACAAGCATAAACTAAAACAACAGATAAACTAGAAATAGTCCAAATTTTTTTGTTTGGACGCGCAAGTTTATACCAATTTCTGAATAATTTAAAATTTTCAAACATTTAATCTTTATCTTTTATGTGTTATTTTATTCTTTGTTAGATGTCTTAGCAGACAAGCAATTTGAATGGGGCTTGATTTGGGTTTATTTATTGTAATATAAGCCTATTGTATCAATAATTTTTTTTAAAGTAAATCGTTTTACGCATTCTTTATCAGTAAAACAAGGAGTTATTTAAGAATAGCGCGAATCAAGAATATAAGAAGAGGTGTTGAAAATCATAATAGGCTCTTGCAATATCAGTGAAAAACACTTTTCAAAAAAAGGCTTGCTCTGTGTGTTTTACGCATACTATGCTTTAAAGGAAGGCTTGGTTGAACTATTTTAAATAAGGTTTGACCTCCTATAAGTTCACTCCTACTATGTTTTACATTATTTCTTTTTATAATCCGCAACTCAATAAACTTTGGTTTTTTAAAGGTTTTATTCAGTTTGTAAAATGTTTAGTAAACGACTAAGTTAACATTTTTTTGCTTTTTTATGTTTTTTATGATAAATAAAAATCGGTCAAAAATTGCAATGTTTCATATGTTAGAACTCCCAACAAAAAGAATAAGCAACACGGAAAAATACAACATATAATTGACAAAACTTTACTTTTGTGCTAAAACTTTATCATCTGCGTTGTCCTGAAAGATGTTCAAGACTGTTTGATGAAAGGCTTTGAGAATATATCAAAAAGATTTTTTCTGTTAGGGGCGGGGCTTGTTGGATACCTACCTTGTTTGATATCACAGATTAAGTTTGATGGCAAGATAAGTGAATCAAAACCCTATGTGCTGTCGGTAGAGCGAGTGATTCGTAAGTAAATAAAACCAAAAACAACAACTAAATATTAGGTGTAAAGCCCTATGTGCTGATGTGGCTCAGTCGGTAGAGCGAGTGATTCGTAATCA
>CAYJAI010000015.1:0-12454 GCA_964368395.1 uncultured Christensenella sp.
ACCTTTTAATTGGACAAAAGTTTTTGCTAGCAATGTATAATCAATTTGGCTTGGAATGCTCAAATCCAACTTTAAGGAATTTATTTATCAAACAACACGCCGAAGTTTCAAAACATAATTTCCAGATTTTTACTGTGATGAAAGATAAAGATTTATATCCGGTTACTGAGGCAGAAGAGCAAGATATCTCTACCACAATAGAAATGCATTCAGATATGCAAGACCAGTTAGAGCAGGGAAAATAAAATATCTTCAATTATGCCCATCTAAAAACATTGGTATATCCAAAATTTAGTTTGAGCAAAAGGTAAGACTCACTCAAAAGTGTGGAGTTCAGTGAGAACAGAAAAAACAAGTGGCTATCACTAATTAGCATCTAAGACCGTTAACAGTTTGCAAGCAAATAAAAAGGTGTTAATTATATCTTAGTTAAAAAAACCAAAGGCACAAGACTAGTTAGAACAAAAGCAAGATACGCAAGTTTATAATTTTTCAACAATACACAATGACCCGCAAGGGTCATTTTTGTTAACTTTTCGGTATTTTTTACTAAATTTTGCTATACACCCCGCAATCTCTCTTTTATTACTGCATAAAGACCCTTTTCGAGGTATCAAGGATATTTGGTTGCGTTTTCCCCATTAAATAGGTAAGATTTATAGTGAGAGCAGTAATTTTTGTGCTATGTTTTTAATATTTTTGCAAGATGAGAGTTGTCTAAAACAGTAATTAAAAACAACAAAAAAATGATTTGTATAACTATTAAGTCATTTTATAAGAAAAATTATATTTTATTAAACGGAGATATTTATGGATAAAAGAGGAAGCGGGATTTTATTACATATTACATCTTTACCAGACAAACTAGGTTTGGGAAACTTTTCTGCAAACGCGTATGAATTTATCCGATTTTTGAACAAAGCAAAATGTAAATATTGGCAAGTTTTACCCTTTAACCATTGCAACTATGGGGAATCTCCTTACAGCAGTTTTTCCGCTTTTGCTGGCAATCCCTACTTTATTGATTTAAGGCAATTTTTATCTGAGCAGCAATTAGAGGAGTGCGGGATAGTCCAAACAGATACCAAAGATTGTCCAGCCCTGCAAGACAAATTGGATACCGCTATGCGTTTAATTTTTAGCAAAAATAAAGACAAGTATAACTTAGAAAACTTTATTCAAAAAAATAAATACTGGCTGGAAGATTATGCCTTGTATATGTCCATAAAAAATATTTATAAAGTTTTAGGATGGCGTGATTTTCCAACTGAATTAAAAAACAGAAATAAAAAGGCTTTAAAAGATTTTGTCAAAACATATCTGGATGAAATAAATTATCATATATTTTTGCAATATATCTTTTTTATGCAATGGCAGAACATACGAAAATATGCTAATGAATGTGGTGTCCAAATAATAGGTGATTTGCCTATTTATGTGGATATGAACAGTTGTGATGTGTGGGTGCATAAAAATTATTTTCAACTAGATACATATGGCAACCCCCTTGCGGTGTCCGGAACTCCGCCTGACTTTTTCAGTGAGGATGGGCAATTATGGGGTAATCCTTTATATAACTTTGAAGTTGCGAAACAAGAGGATTATTCTTGGTTTGTGAAAAGAGTTCAGCATAGCCAACAGTTTTTTGACATTCTCAGAATAGACCATTTCGCTGGATTTGTTAACTACTGGGCTGTGCCGTATAAGGCTGAAAAGGCAAAGGCGGGCAAGTGGATGAAAGGTCCGGGTATAGAAATTTTTGAGGCAATTAGAAAAAACTGCTCTATGAAACTGGTGCTTGAAGATTTAGGATTTTTATCTAAGGAAGTTTTGGCAGTAAAAAACCAACTGGGCTTGCCTGGAATAAAAATTTTGCAGTATGGATTTGACCAAGGATATAGCAGCGGACACCTTCCGCACAATTATGAAAAAAACTGTTTTGCATATTTGGGAAATCACGATAATGATACCTATAAAGGTTATTTGAACAAAGCAGATTGCAATACAATCAAGGGTATAAAAAACTATTTAGACCTTCCGCACTCCGCTTCGGACAATACTGTTATAGATAAAGTTATACGATGCTTATATGCAAGTAGTGCAAATACTGTCCTTTTCAATCCACAAGATTTATTAAAGCAAGACACTGATGGCAGAATGAACATTCCGGGGACAGTGCTTCCAACAAACTGGAAGTATCAGTTAGCCGAGCAAATGGATGACAATACCGCACATTTGTTAAAATATTATTCTGAAATTTTTGACCGATGATTAGATAAAAAATATGAGGTGAGTTCTCAATGAAAAAGAGCAAGGCGGATAATGAACAGATATACTTGTTTCATCAAGGCACATATTATCAAAGTTATGAATACTTGGGTTGTCACTTGTGTTCATATAATGAAAAGCAAGGTGCTTTTTTTAGAATTTGGGCGCCGAACGCAAAAAGCGTTGCTATTTTGGGCGACTTCAATCAATGGGATAATCAAAAAAATCTACTTGAAAAAATTAGTGAAAACGGTATATGGGAAATCTTTGTTGAGGGTGTCCAACAGTTGGATAAATATAAATTTGAAATCACCGACCAAAAATCTTGCCCACAACTAAAAAGTGACCCTTACGCGCATTACAGCGAAACAAACGGCAAAACCGCCTCCATAGTCTATAATATTCACGGTTATGAGTGGGGCGACCAAACATATTTAGAGCAACAGAAAACAAAAAACGCTTGCTCCTCCCCTATCAATATTTATGAAGTTAGTTTGTCATCCTGGAAAAGACAAGCGAACGGAGATTATTACACTTATAGAATGTATGCGGATGAATTGATTCCCTATGTGCTGGAAATGGGCTATACGCATATTGAACTTTTGCCCATCAATGAATATCCTTTTGACGGTTCGTGGGGCTATCAGGTAACCGGATATTTTGCTATCACTTCGCGTTACGGAACACCTAAGGATTTTATGTATTTTGTGGACAAATGCCATCAAAATGGAATTGGTGTGATAGTGGATTGGGTGCCTGCGCATTTCCCGAAAGATGCAGAAGGCTTATTTGAGTTCGATGGCAAACCGCTATACGAAAATAAAGACAAATACCGAATGGAACATAGTCAATGGGGAACAAGGATTTTTGATGTGGGCAGAAATGAGGTTCAAAGTTTCTTGATTTCCTCAGCAATGATGCTTTTCAAAGAGTATCATATAGATGGTTTGAGAGTGGATGCCGTTGCCTCAATGTTATATCTAGATTATAATAGAAAGCCGGGCGAATGGATTCCTAATATTTATGGTGATAACAAAAATTTAGAGTCCATACAATTTTTACAAAAACTTAATGCTCAGATTTTTAAAAATTTCCCAAACGCTTTAATGTTTGCTGAGGAATCAACCGCTTGGCCTAATGTAACAAAGCCCGTGGAAATGGGCGGGCTAGGATTTAATTTCAAGTGGAATATGGGCTGGATGAACGACTCTTTGGATTACATCCAAATAAATCCTTTTTTCAGAAAAGATGTGCATAAAAAATTAACCTTTTCTTTTCATTATGCTTTTTCAGAAAATTTTATATTACCTATTTCACACGATGAAGTTGTTCACGGAAAAAAATCACTTCTCAATAAAATGTTTGGTGAATATGATGATAAGTTTAAGACTTTTAGGGCATATTTATGTTATATGATGGCACATCCTGGGAAAAAACTGCTATTTATGGGGTGTGAGTTTGGGCAGTTTATTGAATGGAACCATCAGCAAGGATTAGATTTTTTTCTACTGGATTATCCTATACATAACAAAACTCAACAGTTCGTTAAAGAACTAAACTTTTTTTACTTATCTAATCCGGAGTTTTATGAAATAGATTATGATTGCAAGGGTTTTCAGTGGATAGTTCCAGAGGATAATGTGAAAAATGTGCTGGCATTTTCCCGCTATGATAAAAGCGGAAGTGAGATTATATGTGTATGCAACTTTTCCTCTGTTCTGCTAGAAAACTATATCCTCGGAGTGGACAATAGCGGAACTTACTTAGAGGTTTTTAATTCGGACTTATCTAAGTTCGGAGGCGAAAATATTTGCAATAATGAAATAAGGGCGAAGAAAGAAAGTTCACACTGCAAGAAGTTTTCTATATCTCTAAAACTTCCTCCACTTAGCGCTATATATCTAAAAAGGGAAAATGAAAAACACACATAAAAGTTCTTATCCAACACAAAATTGTATAAATAAAGGCTAGGTGATATCCACTATAAGAACACAGCAAGACACCAACAGGCAAAATTGTATGGATATCAAAGGCTAGGATTATCAACGCTAAGAAAGTGGTTAGGATAGCACAAAAACACAAGTTGGATAAATGAAAAAAGAAAAATGAATGCGAACATAAAAGGCTTGTCTTATCCAACATAATCCTTTATGAAAAGGGAAATACGGATATAAAAAAAGGAGTGATTATGAAAAAGGATACAAAAGTGAAATCAGGAAAAAAGGGCGTTAAAAAAGTTGCTCACCGAATAAAAAATATCCGAAGGGAAAGGGATATAGAGCAGTCAAACAAGGGGTCTATTGGGCTTCCAACTATGTTTACAGACAGTCAAGCAAGGGAACAGGCTAGTAAAAGCAAGGTGAAAATTAAGGGCGAAAACACCATTACGCCTGAAAGGGCAAACCAAACAAAAAAAGAAAGTGCAAGCATTAACAAGGTTTTATATGTCACCAGTGAGTGCCAACCCTTTGTGGCATACGGAGGTTTGGCAGATGTAGCGGGAGGGCTTACAAAATCTCTTGCCAAAAAATATAAAAATGCGGATATCCGAGTTGTTCTGCCTTTATATGGGGAAATTGACTCCATATATAAGGATAACTTTAAATCCATTTCCACCTTAACGGTCCATTTGGGTTGGCGACAAATTTATGCAGGTATATTTGAATATAAGAAAGATAATGTCACCTACTACTTTATTGATAATGAAAACTATTTCAAGCGAAAAAGCATCTACGGTCACTACGATGATGGAGAGAGGTTTGCTTTTTTCTCAAAAGCGGTTATACAAATGTTGCCCGTTATAAATTTTTTTCCTAACATTATTCACTGTAACGAATGGCAGACTTCTTTGGTTACTATATATATGAAAACAGAGTTTTCTAACCATAAGCAATATAATAAAATTAAGCATATTTACACCATACACAATATGGAATATCAAGGAAAATTCCACTCCTCGCTTATAGAGGATTTGTTTGGGATTGAGAAGGCTTATTTGCCAGATTTAGAATATAATAAAGAAATCAATCTGGTAAAATGTGTTTTGCAATATTGTGATATGTGCACTGTGGTAAGCCATTCATATGCAGAGGAACTAAAAGACCCGCTTGTTAGTCACGGACTGAATGATGTTATACCACGACATAAAATGCGTAAGATAATAAATCAGATAGACTATGATTTCTACAACCCACAAACAGACGATGTTATATATGAGAACTATTCTGCGGACACTTATTATAAAAAGGCTATCAACAAACAAAGAATTCAAAAAGATTTAAACTTGCCTGAAAACAAAGATGTTCCGGTTATTTGTATGGTAACTAGATTAGTCAAGCATAAAGGCTTTGATTTAATAATAGACATTTTTGAGAAATTTGTAACAAGAGTGCAATTTTTAATTGCAGGCAATGGAGATGAAAAATACATAGACTATTTTAAATCTATGGAATGTAAATATCCTAATAATGTTCGTGCATATGTGGGTAGATATGATTACGAATGGGGAAGAAAGTTTTACGCGGCATCAGATGCTTTACTTATGCCCTCACTGAATGAACCTTGCGGTTTATCTCAAATGGTGGCAAGCCGTTACGGCACTATTCCTATTGTGCGTGAGGTGGGAGGCTTAAAGGATAGCATTCAGGATTTTGGCTGTCCAAATGGAGGAAACGGCTACACTTTTAGTCAATATAATTCAAGCGATTTATTGTATTCTATCAACCGAATGATTGAGGACTACAAAGACCGCCAAAGTTGGGAGGAGAAAATTAAAAAGGTTATGAACTCTAATTTTGGCTGGGATAAATCAACTGATGAATATATTAAACTATATGAAGAAATGAAATAAGGAGTAATAATGAGCAAAAACAATAAGGAATCAGAAATAAAATCTCAACTAAAAAACACACTGGAAAGGTATTATAATACCACCTTAAAAGAAGCAGACCACAATCAGATATATGATTGTCTAGTTAAAATTGTGGTGGATACTTTATTCAAGAAAAAAGTTGTTTTTAACCAAAAGAAAAATCTTACTCGCGCTAAAAGCCTGCATTATTTAACTATGGAAATCTTGTTGGGCAGAAGCCTGAGAAATTCTCTATTTAACTTAGGTTTGGATAAATCAGTTGAAAAAACTCTTGAAAAAGAAAACATTAAAATTGATGATATTTATAACGCAGAAGCAGATGCCGGTTTAGGAACAGGCGGTTTAGGAAGATTAGCAGCCTGCTTTTTAGACGCACTAGCAACACTCAATTATCCCGCAGTAGCGCATTGCATATTATATGAATATGGGCTATTTAAGCAAAAGTTGGTTTTGGGTGAGCAGACTGAATTGCCTGATGCTTGGCTCTTTTCCGGGAAGTCCTGGCTTCAAGATAGACAGGACAAAGTTTGCTTTGTTAAGTTCGGTGGGAACATAGAGGAATGTTGGGATGAAAAGGGTAGCTTAGTTCCTTTGCATCAAAATTATACTGAGGTGGAAGCACATCCGTATGATATGATACTGAGCGGATATGATTCAGAGGGTATTTCAGTTCTAAGACTTTGGGCAGCGAAAAGCGTTAACAAGTTTGATATGAAAATGTTTAATCGGGGCGATTATACAAAAGCCATTGCGGAAAACGCTGAAATCGAATTGATAAGCAAAGTTTTATATCCTGCGGATGACCACCTTGAAGGTAAAATATTAAGGTTAAAACAGCAATATTTTTTAGTTTCCGCCTCTATACAAGATATTGTGAACTCTCACATAGAGAAGTATTCGGACATTCGAACTTTGCCCGAACTTGTAGCAATACACATAAACGACACCCATCCGGCTTTGGCTATTCCAGAGTTAATGCGAATTTTAATGGATGAATTTAATCTGAGTTGGGATGAAAGTTGGAAGATAACCACCTCAGTAACCTCTTACACTAACCATACCGTTTTAGTGGAAGCCTTAGAGGAATGGAGCGAGGATTTATTGCAGCAAGTTTTACCGCGAATATACCAAATTATCAAAGAAATTAACCGTCGTTTTTGTTTGGACTGTGTGAATAAACAAAACATTACTGATATGGATATTGTAAATAAAATGGCTATCATCTCTAAAAGTAGTGTGAAAATGGCAAACCTATCCATCATCGCCTCACACACTGTTAACGGCGTTTCACAACTACATTCTAATATTTTAAAGACAGATTTATTTGCTGAGTTCAATAATGTAAATCCAAATAAGTTTATCAGCATTACAAACGGGATTGCACATAGGCGATGGCTGTGCGAAAGCAATAGCAAATTAGATGAACTTTTGGTTAATTGCATAGGTGAAGATTTTCGTGAGGATGCAAAACGCTTGGAGGATTTTAAAAAGTATGAAAAGGATAAAACTGTTTTAAACGAACTGGTAAAAATAAAAGCATATAACAAACAAAGGTTAGCAGATACACTTTTAGTTTCACGGGGAATAACGGTAGACCCACAAACCCGATTTGATGTTCAGATTAAAAGGATACACGAATATAAGAGGCAACTTTTAAATGTTATGAAAATTATTTACCTATATGAAGAATTGAAGCAAAATCCAAAAATGCCTTTTACTCCTCAAACTTTTTTCTTTGGTGGAAAGGCTGCCTCCCGATATCATCTAGCAAAAAGAATTATAAAATTGATAAATCAGTTAGGTAAAGATATAGAAGAACATCCAGATATTGCAGAAAAATTAAAAGTTGTATTTGTGGAAAATTACAATGTAACCATTGCTGAGCAACTAATTCCAGCCAGTGATATTTCGCAACAAATATCTCTTGCAGGTAAAGAGGCTAGCGGAACTAGTAATATGAAATTTATGATGAATGGCGCGCTGACCATAGGCACATATGATGGCGCTAATATTGAAATAAGTCAGGAATGTGGGTTAGATAATATCTTCATATTTGGTATGCGAGTGGATGAGGTGAACAACCTTAGGCAACTGGGATATAAGCCTAAACAATACTATGAAAACAATAAAGCAATAAAAATTATCATAAACTCTTTAAGAAAAGGTTTTAACGGCGAGAGTTTTGAGGATATCGCAAACTATTTAGTAAGCGACCTACACTCCTCAGACCCTTATATGTGTATAGCGGACTTGGACAGTTATTTAGAGGCTCACTATAAAGCAGATGAGGTTTATAAAGATGCTCAAAAGTGGAACAAAAAATGCCTTTTGAACATTGCTAATGCGGGATATTTTTCAGCCGACCGAAGTATAAAAGAGTATGTTAATAAAGTATGGAAATTAAAGAAAATATAATGTTTAATTGGAGTGATTATGGAATTATTTATCTTTAATCCTATAAACAATAAAACTCCGGCAGGAACATCTACTGTCCGAAAAAAAATAAAATATGAATTAAAAATAGCCAAATCATTACTGCCTACCCGTGTGGATTTTGTGTATTATAAAGAAAATGAATCTCCGCAAATTCAGTCTATGATTTGCACGCATACCGATGATGTTTATTTTCATTATACCTTTTCCACTCATTACCAAAGCAAGGGACATTACTGGTATTATTTTAAAGTTCAAACTAAAAAGGAAGAATTTTATCTAGATAAAGGTATCAACTTCAATGTGCAAAAAACACACCGCCCCCACCATCCATATTTACAACTGATTCATATGCCCATAACTTTGCCCGACAAAAAAATGCGTAAAGGGATAATTTACCATATTTTTATAGACCGTTTTTGTTCTGTGGGAGAAGTCCAAAGTCGTGAGGGATTGAGTATAAGAAAGGACTGGGGCGGAGAGATAAAAAGGATTACTGAAAATGGAAATGTCCTACATAATCAATGTTTTGGTGGGAATTTAAAAGGCATCCTCTCTAAACTGGATTACTTAAAAAGCCTGAACACTTCGGTCATATATTTAAGCCCTGTTTTTGAGGCACATTCGAGTCACAAATATGATGTCGCAGATTATAACAAGATTGATGAAATGTTCGGAACGGAGCAGGATTTTAAAGATTTGATAAAAAAAGCGGACAATCTGGGTATAGGCATTATTTTAGATGGTGTTTTTAACCATACCGGTGCGGACAGTGTTTACTTTAATAAGTATGCCCGATATTCAAATCTAGGCGCGTATCAAAGCCCGAAGTCTGAGTATTATAAATGGTATTCTTTTATAGAATATCCGGATAACTATGAAAGTTGGTGGGGAATAAAAAGTTTGCCTCAAACCAAAGATACAGACAAAGATTACTTAAACTTTATCTGCGGTGAGCAGGGTATAATAAAAAAATATATGCAAATGGGAATTAAAGGTTTTAGGTTAGATGTTGTGGATGAACTGAGCAATAATTTTGTCCGCAAAATTTGTTCCGCAATTACCGAGGAATATAAAAACCCTTTAATTGTAGGCGAGGTTTGGGAAGATGCCTCTATTAAAATATCGTATAATAACAGGCGGAAATATTTTTTAGGTGACCAGTTGAATAGCGTGACTAACTATCCGGTGAGAGAGGGCATTATCAACTTTGTTAAGCACGGAAAAACTGAGGAATTGGTTTACGCTCTTTACACTATTTTAGACCAGTATCCGCGTGAAGTCCAAAATAGTTTAATGAATGTTTTGGGAACACACGATACCGCACGCATTCGAACGGTGCTGGGTGCAGAACACGAAATTGACAATAAAAAGAATCACACACTAAGCAAAAAAGAAGCCGAAAAAAGTATTCATCTGCTTAAAATGGCTTCTCTGTTGCAATACACTCTTATGGGTCTTCCCACTCTTTTCTATGGAGATGAGGCGGGGATGGAAGGAGCGGGTGACCCTTTTTGCCGCGCTTGCTTTCCGTGGCAAAAGGAGAACAAAGAGTTAGTTGAATGGTATAGAAAATTAGGCGCATTAAGAAAGGAGCCCCTTTTTGATAATGGGGATTTTAAAATATTGTTTGCAAAAGATAGCGTTATAGTTTTTGAAAGAAGTAACGCGGATATCCGACTTATTATAGCCGTTAATAAAAGCAATGAAGATTGGAAAATAAAACTAACTCAGCCCTTTAAAAATTTGTGCACAAAAGAAATTTACAGCACAGAAACAGTAGTGCTAAAAGATGATTTTCTGATTTTAACAAAGGGTATTTAGATTTAATATTGCAAGCCGGTATATTTTGATTTTGGCTTTTAGTTTCGATTTTGATTTTGGCTTTTAGTTTTAAGTTTCGATTTTGATTTTGGCTTTGGTTTAAGTTTCGCTTTTGATTTTGGCTTTGGTTTTTTGTTTAGGTTTTTTAGTTTTAAGTTTGGCTTTGGCTTTAATTTTGTTTTTGTTTGCAGGTTACTATGCACAAATGAAAATGCAGATAGAAGTTTGTTGGCAAGTTTTTATTATTGGTTTTAATTTTAGTTGAGGTTTTTTAGTTTTAATTTTTAAGTTTTAAGTTTTAAGTTTGGTTTTTTGTTTAAGTTTTGTTTTTAGTTTTAAGTTTGGTTTTTAGTTTTAAGTTTGGCTTTGGTTTTTGTTTGCAAAATAGTTATATTTTTATTATAATGAAATTGAGGTCATTATGTGTGGAACAAAATTACTTAAACTACTTATACGAATAATTGTCCCTATCGCTATAATAGGGGCAGTGATTTATTTCATCTATGTTCAACCATCAGCGTAAGGGAGAAAACAACTTCGCCCTCTTTATTATTAGGCGAAAATATATTGTAGATTAAAACTTTCTTCACAATTTTTTCACATAAAATTGTTTAAACTAAATATGATAGTTAATTCTTGCCTTAAAACAGAGGAAAAAGAATCAAAATAAAGTTCTAGTTTTTATACTCATATACCAAAATAAACCACACTAAATACAAGAGCTGTTCACGCAAAGGAAGCAAGAGCATAAAAGGTAGTGGCTCAAAATCTAGTCCCGTTCTGATTGCTTATCCTCTAAGAATTTAATCAAAAAGAAATTTAAATTACCTGCACTCTAAAATAAGTTCCGCACTCTAAAATAAGTTCTGCACTCTAAAATAAAAAACAAACATTAAAAAACAAACAAGTTTGTATATTCCCTAAAATGAAATATATAATTTAGCAATCAAGCACAAAAACAAATATAAACCACCCATTCTCTAAAACAAGATTTGGACTGTAAGGCATAGAAAAATACGAACTATAAATTATCTAACACAGATAAAAAACATAAAACTAGAAAATTTAAATATAAAATCATAATAAGGTAAAAATAAGATAGAAAAAGCAAAATGGCAATCGCTCTAATCAGAGGGGAAAATGGCAAAGAAAAATAGCAATAAGGTAAAATACAGAAATAAAAAAGGCTGTTGGAGTCGAACTTGGCCTAGCCTTTTCACCATTTTAATAGTGTTGCTTGTAGGGATTATATTATTTCTAGAACAATTTTTAATGGGCTTAGAGGGTATTAAGAAATACACCAACTTATTAGATGAGTTGAGCATAGTTCCCATAGAAAGCGAAATAGCGCCTAATAAAATTTCACAAGAAGATAAAACGAATTTTGAGTTTTTAATAAACAACTTGGTAACAAATGATGAGGCTAATCCTATTTTTGATGAAAGCGGTGGATTTATATATCAAAACATATTGCCTGAAAACATAGAGGTGGCAACGGGCGCTACTCTCAATTTAGATAAAACCTCATTAGCCTGTTTTATAAACAGTTGTTTACTGGCTGGCTGGACAAGCGACACTGATGAAATAAAGTTACTAACCTTATTGCAATTAACGCATTTTTCCACCACAGAGCAAACTACTAGCATAACCGCGGTCTGTAAACTTAAATTCAGCACCCTTTTAGAATATGCAACAGAGGAACAGCAACAGACTTTGAGTGATTTAGATGTGTTACTGAGTGATATATATGTTGTGTATACCGCAGATTTTAATTACACAGAAAACACCATCCTTTCTTCCACAATGTGGATAAACCAACTATCCGAAGAAAGTAATGAATTGTTGTTAGAGTTGCTTTTTGATAAGTCCGAACAAGCCCAAAGTTTAAACTCCATAATGGAATGGATTTTAGATGAGTTCAATAGATTTTTAACTCAATGGGATATAACCGCTTCCTTTAATAATGAAAATTTGACACTTACTAAAAATTAAATCAAGGGCAACTATTTGAGTGCCCTTTTGGCAATTCAGCCTTTCCTTTTGGCGTGTTCAGTGCTT
>CAYJAI010000015.1:12554-15255 GCA_964368395.1 uncultured Christensenella sp.
CTTTTAGTTTAATTTAAGAGATATTACTTTATTTTTTCAGGTTTAACTTTGATTTATTAAGACACTTTGCTTCGGGTTGTTTCGCCTAACTGTTCTGGTGTTATATAAAAGATGAAAATTGATATTATTGATATAATATAAAAATAAAAAACATTAAAAGTTAATATAAAAATCATAAAGTTATAAAATAACAATTAAAAACAAATACCATTTATTTTGCGTTATCTTATTCCTTACTGAATGCCTTAGAGTAATCCAAAAGAAGAATTTGCCCATTGATGAAAAGTATGTTTCTATATTACACTCATAAAAATCGCATTAGCAAGGATATAGTCTTCATATTTATCATATAAATACACATATTGTATATGTGAGGTTATATGAGTTTTTGGATAGCAATTTTACTAGGAATTGTTCAGGGTATCACTGAGTTTTTACCCGTTTCTAGTAGCGGTCATTTACTTCTTTTAGAATCTATTTTTGGCGTTCAAGTGGATGCTATTTTCTTGAATGTCCTACTACACACTGCCACCCTATTAGCAGTTATTTGGTTTTATCGTTCCACACTTTGGTATATGATTAAAAACCCGCTCTGCAAGATGAACAAATATCTGCTAGTTGCAACTTTGCCCGCTGTCCTTTTCGTTTTGTTTTTCGGTGTTATTTTTGGTGATTTTTTAAGTTCTTCCTCTTTTGTGGGAATAGGTTTTCTCATAACCGCAGTCTTTCTCATCTTCGCTCAAATTATGGTAACCCGCAATAAAAAACCTACCGAACTGAACTGGAAAAGCGTTCTTTCTATGGGCTTTTCGCAAGCCTTAGCCTTGTTCCCGGGAATTAGCCGAAGCGGAACAACCTTTGCTTTCGGGGTAACGGTGGGGCTGGAACGCAACAAGGCTTTGGATTTTAGTTTTCTTATGAGCATTCCTATTATATTAGCAAGTCTGGTTTATGAACTCGCTTTTTCAGGCTCCGCCCTCACTGTATCCTCCACGCATTTTGTTAGCATTATTATATCTTTCATATGCGCTTTTGCAACTGCTTTACTAGGGTTGAAAATTATGCAAAAGTTAGTAAGAAAAGTAAATTTTTGGTGGTTCGTGCCCTATCTCTTGCTAACAGGGATTGCAATAATTATATGGCTATAAAAATAAAAACTCAACATATAATTAAATTACTTGTTTAGTGTGCCCTGCTACCAAAATAATTCTCATACAACACTCCTTTGTGTAAAAACTCAATATACAATTAAATTGCGTTAGAATTGTTAATTCTACCCATCGTAGAATGTCGAAAACACAAGTAGAGTGAAAAAGATTGCCTTTATTACATATATCAAGTATAATGATTTTCGTAAAAAAACAAAAAAGAGGTCTTATTATTATGAAAAAAATAAAAATTATTTCAGATGGTGCGTGCGACTTACCTGAAACCTATGTTCAGGAACATAAAATCAGCATTATTCCCTTTTACATAATGGATGAATCGGGCGTTAGCCGTTTGGTGGATGTAAACGCTCTGTATGAAGATATGTTGCAGAATCCAAATAAAATGTTTAAAACTGCTTGCCCATCGCCTGAAACATATTACCAAATTTTCAAAGAGTATGTAGATAAGGATATTCCGGTTATTTGCGTATGTATTTCCAAAGAGTTAAGCGGCTCTCACAATAGTGCCTGCGTTGCTAAAAATATGATTGCAGAAGAAAAACCTGATGCGAAAGTTGCGATTATAGACTCTATGCACAACTCGGCATCACAAGGTTTAGTAGTTAAAAACATTCAAATAATGCGTGACCAGAATTTAGGATTTGAAGAAATTTGCACTAAAATAGAAGAAAATAGAACCACCGGAAAAATTGCTTTCTTTGTAGACAATTTAAAGTATTTGGAAAATGGCGGTAGGATAGGAAAGTTGAAAGGTCTAGTAAGTAAATTACTCAACCTTAAACCGCACATTGTTATGGAAAACGGAAACATCCGTTCAGGTGGAATAGCAATGGGACTAAAAAAATCTATTGTAAAAGTTATAGATACTATATTAAATTCAATTAAAAATATAGGCGATAAAATTACCAACTACCACTTTACAGTAGGTTATGGTGCGAATAAAGAAATGGGCGAAACTCTTATGTCCGCCTTTAAAGAAAGACTATCCGTTGCACAGCAGGAGGAGTTATCTTTTCACCAAATAGGAAGCACTTCTGCCGTTCACACTGGCCCACATACCTATGGTATTGCTATGATTAAAAAAATAATTTAAAATATTTAGAACAGTTTAAACGCTTTGAAAACTTAAAACATTAACGAACGCAAAAATATGCTAAGCAATTATTTAACGGGTGAAGCGCTCTTAAATCATAACATCGCATTTAATTCCAAATTAAATATGTTATAAGTTGCGCGCAATAGTCTAACATACCATTTGAACTTATTAAATTAAGATGAATAAAAAACTACTTCTTTTTGGAGTAGTTTTTTTGTAAATCGGATTTCAGGCAAGTGAAATAAAAACTGAAAGATGTCTATTCTTTTGTTGCATTAAACCAAAGTGAAATAGGCTTCGAAAAACATAATTCCGCTATGTGTTAAAGCAAAGTGAAATAGAACTCAGAAATATATAACCTCGGTTGGAAAAGTCACGCAAATAAAAACATCAAACATATACTTCGCATATTAAACCACCCCTTTATTACATTAAA
>CAYJAI010000015.1:15355-20355 GCA_964368395.1 uncultured Christensenella sp.
CCTTTATTACATTAAAAAAAAGTGAAATAGAACTCAGAGATATATAACCTCGGTTGGGAAAATCACGCAAATAAAGTTCAGTTAAATGGTTTCATTTTGTTTTTACTGACCATAATAAATAGGAAAGCAAACAAGGGGTAGTGCGATGAGTATAGGGTATGTTTCAATTATTTTATCTAAACCGGATATTAAAATGCGGAGTTGCATTTTGAAAAACGCTAGCCGTGAGCATCTCACTATGTTAATCCAGCATAATATTAAAACCCTAGATAAAATGCTAGATTTTAATTTAGAGAACAACATTTATCTTTTTCGGATAAGTTCAGGCTTTATCCCTTTTGCATCGCATCCCATCAACAAAATACGCTGGTGGCAAAAATATAGCAAACAACTACTCGCACTCGGAGATAAGGCTAAGGCATACGGTATTCGCCTATCTTTTCATCCGGGACAATGGACCACTTTAAGTTCCCCCAACCGTACAATAGTAGAAAAATCTGTCCGCGACCTTTTATATCATACTCGTGCATTAGATGCTATGGGTTTGGATAAAAGTAGTAAAATAGTTTTGCATATCGGAGGAGTTTATGAGGGCAAAACACCCACTATTGAAAGATTTATAAAAAATTATAGTAAACTACCTCAAAACATAAAAGAGCGTTTAGTTATAGAAAATGATGACCTACATTACACCTTTCGTGATGTCCTTTATATTTCAAAATTAACTGGAATTCCTGTGATTTTTGATTATCTTCATCATCTGCTAAATAAAGATAAGGAGGAAGACCTTTCCAAAATTTTAAGAAGGGTGCGTAAAACTTGGAAGAAAAAGGATGGAATACAAAAAATACATTACTCTCAACAGGCTCAGGGTAAGCGCGCAGGCTCACATTCGCTCACTATTGCGGTTCCCGAATTTTTAGAGTTTTATAAAAGGCTACCCCAACCCATTGATATTATGTTAGAAGTAAAAGACAAGGACCTTTCCGCTTTAAAATGTATTGCTGAGGTAAAGAAATTAAACAATCAATTGCTTAATATTAAAATATTAAAAAATAATTAAATTTATTATAATCTTGTTAAGGCATAAAGCCAAACCGAAGTTTTAGTTTTGTTTGGTGTTCGTTTTAAATACCTTATACAAAAAATAATGAACTCAAACCAAAGACTTAAAACCTATAAACACCTTTTTAGCCTTTTTCTTTATATGTTTAATTAGTTTGTTTTTTCGGCTCTGAAAGGGTATAATCAACTTTATGGCAAAGAACAATAAAACTACACAAGAAAAAAAGCAAATAGAAAAACAAAAAGGTCAAACAGACCAGCCCAAAGATAACGGGCTTATAGAAGAGGGAATTATGGAAGAGGTAAAATTTTATCGAACAAACAAGGAAGCGCGCTTGCCCGTGCGGGTAAGTGAATACTCTGCTGGTATGGACTTATCCGCCTCAGAAAGGGTGACCATTCAGGCAAAAGGTTGGGGAATGGTGAAAACTGGCTTAAAAATGGAGTTACCGCCCAGAACAGAGGCACAAGTTAGGTCGCGAAGTGGGTTGGCATTAAAAAAGGGTGTTTTCGTCTTAAACTCTCCGGGCACTGTGGATGAGGATTATAGGGGCGAAATCGGAGTTATTTTAGCCAATTTAAGCGAAGAAGATTTTGTGGTTAATGTTGGCGACCGTATTGCACAACTTGTGATTGCAGATATTAGCCAATACAAAATATCTGAGGTGAGTTCAGAGAATCAGTTCAGCCCAACTGAACGAGGAGCGCAAGGGTTCGGCAGTTCAGGAACTAAGCGCATAGAATAATGATTTATTACATTGCTTTCTTTGTTTGGGCTGCTTTTGTGTGTTTCATATCAATGAAACTTGCTTAAATTAAGAAAAATTACAAAAGAGGAACAAACTTAGGTAAAGGTGCTGTAATAATCACATAAAATACAATTTATTTTATAAAATGCCTTGACAGCCCTTGCTAAATTGTGTTAGAATGACCTAGCACTGACCGAGAGGGGTGTTAATTTTTTATATTAAGAGGTATTAGAGATGCGAACTATCATTACTCTTGTCTGCACTGAATGTAAAGAGAGAAATTATACTACATTTAAAAACAAGAAAAATAATCCGGACCGTATAGAAATGGTCAAACACTGTCCAAGATGCAAAAAGCACACATCACACAAAGAGGGCAAATAATTAAGTAGTCTAATGGGGGAAAGAAATGGCGAAACCTAGACACAAAGGTAAATCTAAACAAAGAAAAAATACGCGTCCGAAAGTGGTTATAGAGACAACAGCAACTCGGGTATCTGAAACGGAAAACAAAGAAGAAATTGTTGAAGATACAGTTGAGCAAGAAACTCAAAGTGTGGAAGAGTTAACTCCTGCTGAAATTAAAAAGCAGGACAAACTAAAAGCAAAACAGGACAAACAACTAGCCGAAGAGAAAGATAAAAAGAAAAAACAGGAAGCACGCGAAAAAGCGGGCAAGGTTAGTGTTGGACAGAGGTTACGCGAAACGGGTAGCGAATTAAAAAAAATCAGTTGGCCTAGTTTTAAAGAAACTATGAAAAAGACTGGCGTTGTTCTTGCTGTTGTTATATTTTTCACCGCTATTCTTTTTGCTTTTGATTACTTACTATCCCTATTGAACGGGTTGTTAATATAGAAATGAGGAGGAAATAATGCCAGAAAATAAGTTTGTAAGTTCTGAGCCAAAGTGGTATGTATTGCATACTTTTCATAGTTATGAAGCGGTTGCAAAAGAGAATTTGGAACAGGTTATAGAGAATGGTAATTTACAAGATCGTATTTTTGATATAGTCATTCCTACTGAGGATGTTATAGAAGAAGTAAACGGCAAAAGAAAGATAGTTACCCGCAAGAGTATGCCTTGTTATATATTTATCAAAATGATTTATGGTGATGATATTTGGCACACCATAACACACACGCGAGGTATAACCGGCTTCGTTGGACCAAAAGGTCGCCCGTTGCCTTTGACTGATGAGGAAATCCGAAAAATGCATCTTGAAAAAGTGCCTGTGGATTTCAAACTGGAAATCGGCGACGATATAGAAATTTTATCCGGTTCTTTGGTGGGAACGGTATGCACCGTGTTAAAGGTGGATGAGGGAAACCAAAGATGCCGTGTGAATGTAAATATGTTTGGCAGAGAAACACCTATTGATGTTTCGTATAGCGAGATTAAAAAATTATAAAGATAATTTCAGGCTGAGCAAGTCGCCCAACAGGTCCTTATAAAATTGATATCATACACTGCCTTACGGACAATGGACAAGACTGTTTCTTCTGGACTGTGCTAGAATATGAAGGACGAGACTGGTTGGACTTATGTTTTATCAAGAACTAGAACTTTTCGATTTGTGTCCTAGTAAGAACAAGAAACTTTGGTAGATTATTGTGCATCAAAAGCCTATGAAATAGCGCATATTTGCGTAGAAATCAGATTAAAAAACATATAAAAAAGCCTTGAAAACTTGACAAAGAGCAAGAACAAAAACTTTTGTAAGGCTTAAATAAAATGGGTTTTATCATCAGAAGATGTTAAAATATATGTGGGAGAGTAGTAAAAATATTTTTATTTACTATTCGTTAATACCACCACCGATTCGAGAAGTCGGAAGGAGAAAGAAATGGCAGAAAAGAAAGCAGTAAAAATTTTAAAACTTCAATTACCTGCCGGTAAAGCAACCCCAGCGCCGCCTGTTGGTTCAATTTGTGGTGCAGCAGGAATTAACATTCCTCAATTCGTTCAGGAGTTTAACGCACTTACAGCATCGCAGGCAGGAACAATCACGCCTGTTATAATCAGCGTTTATGCCGATCGTAGTTTTAGCCTACAAATTAAAACCCCGCCTGCATCAGTATTGATTAAAAAGGCTTGTGGAATTGATAAGGGAAGCGCGCAAGGTAAAAAGGATAAGGTAGCACAAATAACCAAATCCCAACTTAAAGAAATTGCTGAATTAAAGATGAAAGATTTAAATGCAGCCAATTTGGAAACAGCAATGTCTATGGTTGCCGGAACTGCTCGCAGTATGGGCGTAACAGTAGAAGATAAGCAGGAGGTAGCAGAGTAATCTGCGGGAGGTTTATTATGAGTGGAAAGAAATATTTAGAATCAGTTAAGTTAGTAGATAGCACAAAGTTGTATACACCCGAAGAGGCTGTAAACCTTTTAATCAAGGCTTCGTATGCGAAATTTGATGAAACGGTAGAACTACACGTCCGATTAGGAGTGGATAGTCGCCAAGCAGACCAGCAAGTTCGTGGGGTAGTTGTTTTACCAGCAGGAACTGGAAAGAAACTTAAAGTTTTAGTTATTGCAAAAGGCGATAAGGCAGAAGAGGCTATAAAGGCAGGAGCAGACTATGTTGGTGCTGAGGATATTATAGCAAAAATAGCCGGTCAAAACTGGTTAGACTTTGATGTCTGTATAACCACCTCAGATATGATGGGAATTATAGGACGAGTAGCAAAAATATTAGGACCAAAAGGTTTAATGCCAAACCCTAAAAGTGGAACAGTTACTAATGATATAACAAAGGCTATTCAAGAGTTTAAAGCAGGTAAGGTGGAATACCGTTTGGATAAGAGCAATATTGTTCACTGTCCTATCGGCAAGGTTAGTTTTGGAGCAGAAAAGTTGATGGAAAACTACACCACCCTAGTTGAGGCTCTTAAAAAAGCAAAACCTGCATCCTCAAAAGGAATTTATTTTAAATCAGTCAGTTTAGCAACCACAATGGGACCTGGAATTAAAGTTCAAGCCCTTTAATAGAGTTGAATAAGAGAAAATTATTTTATTGTGTTGGAAAAAATTTGATAATGTTTAAAATAAGAAAAAGAGTATCATAGATACTCTTTTTTTTACATAAAAATTGAAAGATAAAGTTAACTAAATAAGCAAAAGTTAAAAACATAAAATTAAAATATATAAGTATTTATAAAGTAATATTTTCCTTAAGGTTATTG
>CAYJAI010000016.1:0-20112 GCA_964368395.1 uncultured Christensenella sp.
TATTGTTTTTTGCATATAGAGAAAATAAGAGTGAAGTATAAAATGGAAAAACATATTTTTAATATAACAAAAGAGGATGAAAAAAAGCGCTTAGATTTATTTATAAGTGCTAATTTTCCTATGCTATCACGAAACTATATTCGTAATCTTATAGATAGCCAAAAGGTGCTAGTTAATGGTGAAAAGGTTAAGGCTGGGTATGCTCTGAAAGAGAATCAAGAGGTGCGGGTAGATTTGCCCCCGCCTCAAAGCACGCAAGTTTTAGCGCAGAATCTTCCTTTGGATATTGTGTATCAGGATGACGATTTAGCCGTTATCAACAAAGCGCAGGGAATGGTGGTTCATCCTGCGGATAATTGTTTTTCGGGAACTCTGGTGAACGCGTTATTGTATAGTGTGAAAGATTTGAGCCAGATAAATGGTGATTTGCGGCCGGGCATAGTGCATAGATTAGACAAAGACACCTCAGGGCTTATGTTGGTAGCAAAAAATGATTTAGCGCATAAAAGTTTAGCAAAGCAAATAGCCGAAAAAAGTTGTGTTCGCCGTTACATTGCTTTGTTGTGCGGAGTTGTCCCAAAAGAAGAGGGCGAGATAGTGACTTATTTGGGTCGTAGCAGAAGTGACCGAACTAAAAGGGCAGTGGTTAGTGGCGATTCAGGTAAAGAGGCAAAAACTCTGTTTAGAGTGCGGACGCGTTTTGCTCAATTTACTCTGGTAGAGTTTACCTTAAAAACGGGAAGAACGCATCAGATTCGTGTCCACGCAAAGCATATGGGGAATCCAGTAGTAGCCGATGCAACATATGGTAAAGCGAAGCAATTCGGGTTAAAGGGGCAGTTGCTACACTCTGAGTATATAAAGTTCCAGCATCCCACCACTAATAAAATTATGCAGTTTTCTGCGCCTCTTCCGGATTATTTTCAGGAAGTCCTAGATAAATTATCCCCTACTAAAACAGGATAGAATGTAAGAAAGAGATTAAAAAGAGTATAAATGATTGATTTTTGTGTCAAAAAGTGTATAATAATATAATACAAGGAGGCTAAAACTATGGCTAAATATGAATTCAGAAGAACATTAAATTTTTTGGGCTTTTTAGCAACTTTATTGATTGCCACCGCTATTTTAATTGCGGGGATAATTGAATGGATAAATACTGGTTCTTTTAATTTAAGCCTTGCGGGATTGTCCGTAGACAGTTTTCAATCGGGTATGATTTTTGTGGCAAATGTGTTTGCGTATTTGCTAGCAACCATAGCAGGGTTTTACTATGCTCGAAGTAAACGAAGTATTTGGTATACCATACTGCAAGTCATAGCAGTTATTGTCATTGTGATTGTGATAATAGCAAACTTAATATAGGAGCGAGGATGAACTGGAAATCACCTACTATGATAGTTTTATATTGTCTTATTGGCTTAACTGTCCTAAGTTTCTCACTTATAACTGTCCTTTCGGCTTTTGCCGTTGTGGGAAGCGTAGGGCTTACTCTTATATTTGCCATTTGCACTTGGTGGAGTTTTATAAACTATCTGATTTATAAAAGACAGAAGGAGGATGCTAGACTGAGCGATGCTTATTTGTATGCTGAACAGCAAGAAGATGAACAGGCTATAAAATATTTCTCATACGATAAAAAAACAGAAAGACGGCTCAAAGCAGAGAAATTCAGCCGTTCGCTTGTCTGGCTTGCCTTTTTAACACTCACTATTTTTAGCGTGTTTTTGACCGTTATTTGTATAAGAATTTTATAAAAGGAAAAATTAAATATGGAATGTAAAGTAATCAATAAATCCGAACTTACTTCGGAAATCAAAATCAAAATTACTCCTGAGGAATGGGATAATGCTGTTGAGAAAATATATGAGAGGGAAAAGGGCAAGTATCAGATTCAAGGATGGAGAAAGGGTAAAGTCCCTAGAAAAGTCATTGAACAAAATTATGGCAACAGTGTTTTTTGGGAAGACGGGATAAGTGAAGTGGCTAATGAGGGTTTTGCTAAGGCACTATCCGAAAATCAGGAATTACAGCCGATAGGAAATCCAAATTTGAATGTGGATAAATTAGATGATAAAGGGTTAGAATTAACAGTGACCACCGAGGTTATTCCGCCAGTTAAGTTGGGCTCGTATAAGGGTAATGAGGTAGAGGTTCCTTTTCTTAAATTTGAAGAAAAAATGTTGGAAGAGGAGTTGAAACACGCTCAGGCTCATAAATCAGTAGACAAACCGCAGGAGGGCAAAGTAGCAGAAAATGGCGACATTGTGGTTTTAGACTTTGTAGGAAGTGTGGATGGCGTGGAGTTTGAGGGCGGTAAAGCGGAAAACCACAAACTGGAAATAGGTTCAAAAACCTTTGTTGAGGGATTTGAGGAGCAGTTAATCGGACACAAGGCTGGTGATAAGGTATCTGTTAAAATAACTTTTCCTAAGGATTATGGCGCTGAAACATTGGCAGGAAAAGATGCAATATTTGAGTGCGATGTAAAAAGTGTTAATGTCCGAACAACTCCTGAATTAAATGATGATTTTGCAAAAAGTATGGGTGAGTATAAGAATCTTGCTGAGTATAAGGCAGATGTTCAAGCACAGGTTATACACCAAATTGATGAGAAAAATAAGGCTATGGAAGAAGAGGCTCTTCTGAATTATATTGTTTCACAAAGCACAGTTACTCTTCCGCCTATTTTAATTGAGCAAAATTTAGAGAATATTATGCAAGACTTGCAGTATAGATTGGCATATCAAGGCATAAACTTAGAGGATTATGCTAAGTATACTAATACCACAGTTGAAAAATTGAAAGAAGACCGTAGTAAAGATGCTCAATCTTTAACTAAAACAAAGTTAGTTTTAGAGGCGCTGGTTCGGGCTGAAAATTTAAGGGTAGATGAAAAGGATGCCGAAGAAAAACTGGCAGAAATCTCCAAAATACAAAACAAAACGCTAGAAGAAGTCAAAAAAACCTTAGACCAAAACAGAATGGATCATCTATATAGTGATATACTTATGAAGAAGTTGATGACCTTCTTAAAGGCTAACAATAAAGTTGTTCCTAAGTCAGACAAGAAAGAGGAAGCAAAGACAGAGAAAACCGCTGTCCGAGCAGAGCCAAAGCAAGGCGAGAAAAAGGAAAAGACTGAGGAAGAAAAGCCCAAAAAATCAACTACAAAAAATAAATAATACTTAAAGATAAAGAATTATAACCGTTCGAAAGAGCGGTTTTTTTATTTGATACATTTTTGATATGTTTTCGATATATTTTTAGGAGGTTGAAAATGTTAATTCCTACTGTAATAGATAAAACACCAAATGGAGAAAGGGCTTCGGATATATATTCACGCCTACTGGATGACCGTATTGTTTTTATAACCGGAGAGATAAATGATGCACGAGCAAATACTGTTATTGCACAGTTGCTTTTTTTAGAGAGCAAGGATAGCAAAAAGGAAATTAGTCTTTATATAAATTCACCCGGGGGAGTTTCTCAGGCTGGGTTGGCTATTTTAGATACTCTTCAATTAGTTAAGTGTCCTGTTTCTACCATTTGTATAGGACTATGTGCTTCGGCGGCCGCGCTTATTTTAGCGGGCGGTAGTCAGGGCAAGCGGTATATTCTTCCCAACAGTAAAGTTATGATTCACCAGCCTTGGGGAGGGATTAACGGACAGATTACTGAAATAGAAATTTATCTTAAAGAGGGCGTAAAAGACCGCGATAAATACGCTCAACTGATTGCTAAGTTTTGTGATAAAAAAGTGGAGCAAGTGCTGTCCGATATTGAGCGGGATAACTATATGAACGCAGAGGAAGCAGTGAAATATGGTATAGTGGATTCCATTTTAAATAAACAAAAAAAGTAATTTATGTATATAAATATTTATAAAGTCTAAAAATAGGTATGTAAAAGGTGGTTTATATGGAACGCGAAGCATTATGTTCTTTTTGTGGAAAAACTCAGCACGAAGTTAAAAGATTGGTAGCCAGTCCGGATGGCTCCTCTTTTATTTGTGATACTTGCATTGAAATATGTAAGGAGATAGTTCGTGAGCAAGAACAACGAACAGTTCGGCAGAAATTTGCCCTTCCTACGCCGGCAGAATTAAAAGGACAACTAGATAAATATATTGTGGGTCAGGATAGCGCCAAGCGCGCAATGTCTGTTGCGGTATATAATCACTATAAAAGGTTGAACTATAATCTTTCTAGTCTTACCTGTGAAAGCAAGGTGGAATTAGATAAAAGTAATATTTTGCTTATAGGCCCAACTGGTGTGGGCAAAACTTTGATAGCAAGAACTTTGGCTAAAATTTTGAAAGTGCCTTTTGCTTGCGTGGATGCTACCACTTTGACCGAAGCGGGCTATGTGGGTGATGATGTGGAAAGTATTCTCACAAAACTGTTGGCTAATGCAGATTATGATATTCATAAAGCGGAAATGGGCATTGTGTATGTGGATGAGATAGATAAAATAGCCAAGAAAAGTGAGAGTAGAAATTTAACGCGTGATGTAAGTGGAGAGGGAGTGCAACAAGCGCTTTTAAAAATTTTAGAAGGCACAACGGTAAACATTCCTCAATCCAACATTCGCAAACATCCTCATCAGGAAATGGTGGAGATAAATACTTCAAATATACTTTTTATTTGTGGGGGTGCTTTTGTGAATCTTGCAAGTATTGTGGATGCACGAAAAAATAAAAAGAAAGTAGGTTTTATATCTCAGGTTACTGAACTGAACAAGGTTGTAGATTATAAGTTTACCAAACATATACGACCTTCGGATTTGATAGAGTTTGGATTTATACCCGAATTTGTTGGGCGATTGCCCATAGTGGTTGGGTTGGATGAGTTAGATGAAAAATCCTTGATTTCCATACTGACTACGCCTAAAAACTGCTTAGTATCTCAGTTCCAAACCATATTCAAACTGGATGGCATCGAACTTAGGTTTGAAACGGATGCCTTAAAAGAAATAGCCAAAAGGGCTATGGAATTGAATATAGGCGCTCGTGGTTTACGCACTGTTTTAGAGGAGAGTATGCTAGATATTATGTATACTGCACCAAGTGATAAATCCACGCAAAAAATTGTGGTTACTGGAAAGCATATTGAATGTGCTAGATATAAACACAATAATCAGGAAGAAATATCTGCGGTTAGTTGATTTTTCCTACGCTTTCTGCTATGATTTTATAAAATCAACACTAGGGGAAAAAATGGATATAGCATCTTTAAATCAAAATTTTTATGAATTATCTCAAAACTTTAACTTAGGGGATGACAATATTTTAAGAAAATTTATACACGGAATTACCACAGCGGATAATTGCTTTGCTATTGCAAACGCTTTGCATATGTCTAAGGCGGAGCGCGAGTTTGTGTATGCGTGTGGGCTACTGCACGATGTAGGCAGAATGGAGCAGTGGAAACAGTTTGGTAGTTTTTCGGACTCGGCTTCGCGACCTCACGAAAAAATGAGTGTAGAGTTTTTGAGTAAGGGATGGATTCAGCGATTTTTTGAAAAAGAAGAGGAACAAAATTTTGCTCTTAAACTTATAGAGCATCACACTATGCCCTATCAGGGTGCGGACTCAAAAATGAAAAGATATGTTTGTATTTTAAGGAACGGAGACAACTATGCTAATCTGCAATATACCGCAACTGGTTTGCAAAGGCTTTGGGTAAATGAGGATGGGGTAACAGATGTTGTCCTAGATAAATTCCAAAAGCGGATAAATTTACACCAAACTCCTATAACCACCAAACTAGACCGTGTTTTTCAATTTTTATCCCGAACTTATGCCGTAGATTATCCAATGTTAAAACGCGACTTGCTTGGACGCAAATATATAAATGCTATATATGATGTTTATGGAGAGTTTCTGAACAAGGAGGATAGAAAACTGTTGTATCAAGAATGTTGGAATCTGAAAAAGGAACTTGCCAAACAGGTTATGGATTATGAAAAAGCAAAACAAAGGGCTATCAAATTAGCCGAACAGTAAAAATAAAAAAGTTGGTTAGTGCTTCAAAGTGTAAAAATTAAAAATAAAGGGCTTGTGAGCCCTTTATTTTTAATTTCAGATATATTATTTTAATTTAGACCATAGGATAACCGAGATTTGTCCCGGAATTCCTAGCAAGAAGATTGGCCACAAACTATGGCTCATAAACTGTAAAAATATAGAAATCAACAATGACCAAATAAGCACTGAAATTATCCAGTATCCTATTTTTGGACTTCCCCATATGCTGTTAAAAACCAAAGCGATTACACAGGAAAGGGGGACAGCCCAAACAAATGCCATCCAAACGGAAATGCTCCAAGTGATTGTAGCATACACGAAAATAACAGAGGCTAACATCCATACAATGGATATTGCCAAGCAGGTGATTACTGCGCGGTTTATTTCCTTTCTTTTCATTTCTCGTGGTTCAATGCAATAATCTTCATTCAGCAAATCTTCCAAAGTAGTTCCAAATAATTTTGCAAGTTGGCATAGAACTTCAATGCTGGGAGTGATAGCGCCCTGCTCCCATTTTGATACTGATTTATCTGTATAGTTTAACTTCTCTGCAATATCTGATTGAGTTAAATTATGCGCTTTCCTCAACTCAGTTAAATTGCGTGCTATGATTTTACTATAATCTTTTTCCATAATTTTATTATATAAAACAAAGAATATAAAAGCAAGCAAAAAATGCCACTCTATTTTAAATAGAGTCAATTTATTGAACTCTATTTTAATTTTTTCAACAAGAGAGAGTTCAGAGGGTAAATAGATGGACTTTTGTCTATACTTTTTATAAAATAATAAAAAAGCAAGGAGGAATTTTGTCAAATGTGGATATATACTATATTTTTGTATGTATTATTAGGGATTACGGGACTTTTCGTTTTGTTTTATATCCCCCGAATGGTGGCGTGGTTCGGTTCCTTTAAAAAGCAGAAAACTTTAACGAACTCTAAAAAGAATAAAATTGCGGTTATTATACCTGCAAGAGATGAGAGTAAAGTTATAGGCGACCTTTTTTATACCTTAACACACCAGACTTATGACTCTAAATATTTTGATGTGCACGTGGTTATTAAAAACCCAAAAGACCCAGTTATAAAAATGGCACAAGAAATAAATGCCACTGTTCACTGTCCTCCTCAATCAAGCAAGGGAGAGGCTTTGGATGGATGCTTAAAAAGTCTTTTGGCAAAAGAGCCGGATAAATACGATGCCTATCTAGTTATTGATGCCGACTGTATGATAAAAGAAGATTATTTGGAGCAAATGAATAACGCGCTTGCTAGCGGTAAACAAATTATACAGTCCAAAAGGTTAGTGAAAAACTATTATATTCCTAATAAAAATGCACACAGTTTATCCGCTAAATGTAATGGTATGATTTGGACTTTGATAGATGGTATGGGCAATCGTTTTAAATCAGACCACAACATACCTCAAATGGTTATTGGAACAGGCTTTATGCTCCGTAATGATGTTGTGAAAGAGTTAGGTGGCTGGCCGTATAACGAGACGCTGACCGAAGATATTGAATTAACATATGACCTTTTAATAAAAAAGTTTACCTCTTTTTATTACAGTTATGCTGTTTTATATTTAGAGGAATCTACTAGCCTTTCTGTAACAAACACAAGGCGAAAGCGTTGGCTTACTGGTTGTATTGATTCACACAAGTTGTATAAAAAAGAGGCGAAAAAGCACACGCATTCCTTTAAGGATTTGGTTAATTTATATTATGTAACCGCTATGGTTCCACTGTATTACTTTTTTGGTTTTGCGACAGTATTTGGCTTGGCAAGCATTATAACCTCTTTGATTTTCTTTATTATGGGAAGTGGTTTATGGCTTGGATTTATGTTAAACGCCTTAATTTCTGTTGGTATAATTTATACGATGTTTTGGTTTATGACTTTGGTGGCGCTTATTGTGGAGCGTAGAAATATGCCCATACCCTTTTGGGAAAAAGTTGTCCTATTGTTCGTGCATCCGATTTTTTATATGGGATACATTCCTATTGTTGCAAAAATAGTTATTTTAGGTGAAAACAAAGGCTGGCAAGTAATAGAGAGAATTGATTACAGTGTTTGCTCTACTAAGGAAGTAATGTTACCGTTAGAGTCTGAAAATGAAGATGCTTTTATACAAGAAAGTAACAAAGACAATTAAAACAAGATAAAACATATATTAAAAAATAAATGAAAAGAAAACAACGGAAAAGTTAATTGCTCATATTTCGTTTGGATTAGTGTGGTAAACCAAAGTTCTAGTTAATTGTTCTGTAAGGCATCAAGCAACTAGTAAGGTTGGGAATTAGTCAAAAAACAAATTTTATCATAGAGAGCAATTAAAAATATGTTAAAATTAAACTAAAAAGGATGAAGAATATGAAGAGAGCAGAAGAAGATGAAAAAATAATTGCTAAACTTGAAAAGGAAAATAAATTTGGTGAACACCTACACCCTTTTGATGAGTCGCTATGTAAGCCGGTAACTGAGGATTTTCCTTACATTCCTAAGGGTTGGAAAAAGTTTGTTTATTGGTTGAAAAATTTGTTTGTAGTTACACCTTTTACTTGGTATATAAACAAAAAAGTAACGCGGACCAAAGTTTATGGAAAACATAATATTAAAGGTGTGAAATCGGGCATAGTTACCTGTAACCACGTTTTTGTTTTTGATTGTTTAGTGGTTCGAGGTTCTTTAAAGCATAAAATGCGTATGGTTGGTCACGAGTTGAATAATCGTAAGGATGTATTAGGTGAAAGAATGCGTGTTGGGGGTATGTTGCCTTTAAGTTCTAAACTTTCAGTAATGAAAAAGTTTAATTCATCAATAGAGTATTATTTAGAAAATAATCACTACATACTTTTTTATCCAGAACAGGCAATGTGGAATTTTTATGAAAAACCGCGTCCGCTTGTGGATGGTGCTTTCTTTTATGCTGTAAAGCATAATGTTCCGATTATTCCGACCTTTATTACTTATCGCCCATCAAAGAAAGGGGAAGATGAATTTGACTTTGATTATCATATTTTATCGCCTATTTATCCAGACCCTAAATTGCCTTCAAAGGAAAATATTGCAAAAATGAAAGAGAAAAACTTTGAATTGTGGAAAAATCAATATGAACAAACATATAATAAAAAATTGAAATATAAGTCAGGAGCAAAATAGTGAAACCATTGTGGGGATATGTTCTTTTATTAGTAATAGGAATGTTTATAATTTGGGGTATAAACAGTTTCTTTACACCTCCTTTAATTGCTTTACTTCTTACAGTAGGTGGGGTTGCAATTATTCTTGCTCTGGACGCTTTCATAGCGTGGCTAATACATACATTTCCTGAAAAATGGTTCAATCATAATAAAAAGATTTTTCGTGTGAACAAAAGAGAGCGAAAGTTTTATGAAAAAATAGGCATTCGTAAATGGAAAGATAAAGTCCCTGAAATGGGGCAACTTTGTGACTTTAAAAAGGATAAGATTGCTAGCACGGACAAGAAGTATATTGAAAAATTTCTTGCCGAAACGGGCTATGCTGAAATCATACACATTGCTATGATACTTATAGGTTTTCTTATCATTCCTATTTTTCCCTTGGAATATCTGTTAACTTTTTCAGTGCCTTTGATATTTTTAAATACCTTTCTTAACCTACCTCCCGTTTTGATTCAAAGATATACTCGCCCAAAACTTGTAGCATTATATGAGCGCGAACTAAGGCAAAAGCAAAAGAGTGTGGCAGAGGGTGGTTTAGAAGTAAAAAAGGAAGAAGTTCAGGGATAAAATTTAAGGGTGTCCCTGCTCAAAGTAAGAAGAACTACAAGGGCAGTTAAAGCAAAAAATGCAAAAGGTAATTAATACCAAATATATAAAAGTGAAGCGCAATTTTTCTGTGCTTCACTTTTTAACTTTAACTTTCAATTTTTCTGATTAAAGAAAATTTTGAGGATAAATAAAATGCAAAAATGCTTGATTCCCTAACTTGAATTTTTCTGATAGCCTTTTCAATCTCTATTCAGTAGGTGCTAGGATAATTTGAACAATTTTTCCTCTATTCAGTAGGTGCTAGAATAATTTGAACAGATTTTTCTGCACCTTTTTTATATTCAATATTTTTAACTGAACCAACCGCTTTGATGTCCCGCTCTACCTGTTGAATTGAATCACCATATCCAGTTATTATCAACTTTTCCACCTCAGTTTTTAAAGAGAGGCTTTTTTGTGATTTATATCCGCGGACAGCCGAAACAATCTCAACAACACTTGCGCCTAAATCAGATAGATTTGTGTCAATGTTTTGGTCTACCTTTAAATATCCAGAGCAGTGTATAGAGTTTTCACTTTTTGCGGGAGCGAAAGCCTTCATATAAATTTCCTCAGTGATATGTGGTATGTAAATGGAGAACATTTTCAGCAAGGCTTGCAACAGTAAAGAGGAAGTGTATTGTGCGCTTTGTTTTGCGGGCTCGCCATATATTTCAGGCTTGTATAGGCGGTTTTTTGCAATTTCAATATAGTTATCACAAAAATTCCAAAACAATCGTTCAACCTCTTTTAGAGCAAGTCCAATTTCATATTTTTCCATATTGCGTTCAAAATTACGCTGAGTGATTTTTAATTCGTTAATAATCCAGCGGTCTATAAGTTCTATGTTTTCAGGGGCTTGAACAGGGGAGTCCAAAAAGGAAAGCACAAACTTGCTTGCATTCCATATTTTCTGGATAAGTTTTTGTCCGTTTTGAAACTGCTCCATAGACATAATGGTATCCATTCCCATAGATATATTGCTTGTCCAGTAGCGAACAACATCAGCAGAATATTGTTCTACCAACTGATGAGGGGATAGTTTTTCGTTCCCCTTGCTTTTGCTGATTTTATCTCCGCGTTCATCTATAACATATCCTGAAATCATAACATCTGTCCACGGAAGTTTGTTGAAATGAAGCAAACTTTTGGTTATGGTATAAAAGTCCCAAACGCGTATGTTATCGTGCGCGTTCGGTCGTAGACTCATAGGAAGGTGCGCATCATCCAACCCTTTTCCGCTTATGGTATCCATACATAATTGAGGGGTTAGAGAGGAGGTTGCCCAAGTGTCCATAACATCTGATTCAGGAATAAATTCATTTGAACCGCACTCACAAGGGGCGGTGGGCTGAGTGACTGTCGGGTCTACCGGAAGTTCGGATATATCTGCAAAGTGTATTTTTCCACATTTTGAACAATACCAAACGGGAAAAGGAACTCCGAAAAAGTTTTGTCGTGATATACACCAATCCCACTTTAAGCCTTCTACCCAATTCAAAAAGCGTTTCTGCATAGATTTAGGATACCAGTTGCACTCTAAACCCTTTTTATATATTTCATCCTTGTGTTCCAGCAAGCGGACAAACCATTGAGGTTTAGTTAAAATTTCAATATGGTGACCGCAGCGCTCGTGTGTTCCTACCAAATGAGTTATATCTTCTTGTTTAAAAAGCAAGCCCTTTTCAGTCAACTGTTTGATGATTTCGGCACGGGCTTCTTTTATTTTCATACCGCTCAAACTGCCTGCTAGTTCGCTCATCTTGCCATCTGGAAGGATAGCCTCCAACACAGGCAAATTATAGGCTTTTTGCCATTCCATATCTTTTTCATCACCAAAGGTGCAACACATAACTACACCCGTTCCCTTATCCATCAAGGCTTCCGGATTTGCTAGTATAGGCACTGCTTTGTTGTATATAGGACTTATAGCATTTTTCCCTATCAAGTGGCTATGTTTTTCACTTTCAGGATTAACAAAAACGCAAACGCAAGCACTCAATAGTTCAGGGCGCGTGGTTGCAATCTCTAATTTGTTCTCACTCCCCTCAATTCCAAAATATATGTAGTTCATAACGCTAGGCACTTCTGCTGTTTCAATCTCACTCAATGCGATAGCCGTTTTGCACTCAGGACACCATAGGTTAGCAGAATCGCGTCGAACTATTTCACCTTTATTGTATAGTTGTATAAAAGACTGCTGACTGATTTTTTGAGTGTTCGGACTTATGGTGGAATAAGTGTTTTCCATATCACAAGAAAAGCCTAAACCTTTAAACAGACCTTCATAAATAGGTTGGATTTTCTCCACCTCTTCTAAACATTTTTGAACGAACTCACTACGGCTCATATTGTGAAGATGTAGGTTATATTTCTTCTGCACATAACGACCGCTAGGTAGCCCGTTGTTATCAAAGCCCATAGGGAAAAACACCTCAAAGCCATCCATTCTTTTATGCCTTGCTACCACATCAATTTGCGTATAACTGAATAGGTGTCCAGTGTGTAGGTTGGGCCCACTAATGGTAGGGGGCGGAGTGTCTATGGTATACTTTGGTTTATTATCCTGTGGATTGAAATGATATAAGTTTTTATCTTGCCAACATTGCTGCCACTTTTGCTCTACCATTTTAAAATCATATTTTTTATCTAACATTTTAGTTTCCCTTTAAATTGCTTGTCTAATTTTTGTATATTTAAGTTTATCATTATTATAAAAAGTTGTCAATTAACTACCTTTAATTTAAAAATCACTTTACCATAAAAGGAATTCAACGAGGTATTTATTTATGTAAAAACAAAAAGCCCTTTCGGACTTTAAGGTTTGTTTATGCTTTTTTGTTTTTTTCGTATTCTTTAAACAAATGCTTTATTTTAATTTTGCACAACTCGGCACAACAGAGCAATATAACATATTTTTTAAACAAATAACCTTACTTTTAATATTCAATTTTTATTTTGATATCTTTGGTGCTATTCGGATATTGGCTTGATAAAGATTTAATCTAAAAACATATATTGCGTGCCTATGCCTTATTTGAGAGCGGATGTTTCGCGACAAGGAAGATTGTTTGTATCCTTACACCAAGAACTGACTTTGCGTAACAATCCATATTCAAGATTGCTTGTATCTTTAATTTGAGAATATATAATTCTTTTGTGCCTATCTTTAATTTAGAATATATAATTGTGTCTATGCCTTATTTGAGAACTGACTGTTATACAACTTTGCGTAAGCGCCATTTTTTGCTAGTAATTTTGTATGTGTTCCGCTTTCCACAATATCGCCTTTATCTAGCACTAAAATCAGATCTGCATTTTTGATAGTGGATAGGCGGTGTGCTATCACAAAACTAGTGCGACCTACACTCAGTCTATCCATAGCCTGTTGAATAAGCGTTTCCGTTCGCGTATCTACCGAACTAGTCGCCTCATCAAGTATCAGCATAGGAGCCTTTTGTAGCATAGCCCGTGCAATGGTTATCAGTTGTCGTTGTCCTTGACTGATGTTAGTGTTTTCAGTTAAGACATAATCATAGCCCTTTGGCAAGGTTTGAATATAGTGATATATGTTTGCACTCTTACACGCTTCATCCAGTTGTTTTTGCGTTGCCTTTTTATTACCAAATAGTAGGTTCTCACGAATAGTGCCTTCAAATAGCCAAGTATCTTGCAACACCATTCCAAACAAATTACGCACATCAGAACGGAGCATATCTTTTATGGAAAGTCCATCCACTTTAATGTCCCCACTATCAATTTCATAGAACCGTTCCAGCAAGTTAACTAAGGTTGTTTTACCTGCTCCGGTAGGGCCTACAATAGCCACTTTTTGCCCCGCTTTCACATTGACGCTAAAATTTTTGATAATGGGAACTTCTTTTTGATAACTGAACTTCACATTGATAAAATCAACATCACCCTTAATGTTGGTTAATTTTTGAGGGGTGGTATTTTCAGGTTCAATTTCAGGTTCTTCCAAAAACTCAAATACTCGTTCA
The DNA here is from genome assembly GCA_964368395.1 of uncultured Christensenella sp. Taxonomy (GTDB): domain Bacteria; phylum Bacillota; class Clostridia; order Christensenellales; family UBA1242; genus UBA7584. The sequence continues at coordinate 13,826 of CAYJAI010000016.1, forward strand.
GAGGCTGCCGCGGTTGATTGCAATACGCTTGCAATACTTGCTATTTGTGACATTGGCTGATTGAACATACGAATATAAATCAAAAAGGATAGAATAGCACCTAATCCCAGTGTCCCGTTAAGTGCTAAAATACCACCCACAACGGAAACTCCTACAAAACCTATATTGCCTACAAAACCCATAATAGGCATCATCAAACCGCCCAAAAATTGACTTTTATATCCGCAGTAGAACAGTTCATTATTCTTTGCGTTGAACTTTGTTTTTTCTTTCCCCAAAGCGTTATAAGATTTTACTATATTGTGATTAGAATAAACTTCTTCCACCTGTCCATTTATATCGCCTAAACTTTTTTGTTGCTGTTTATAATATTTTTGTGATTTTTTAATGATTATAGCAATAAATAAAAAGCCCAGAGGAAGGGTTACCAAAGCCACCAAGGTTAACTGCCAACTGATAGAAAGCATCATAATTAAGGTTCCTATCAGTAGAGTTATAGATACTATAATACTGCTCAAACTTTGGTTTAATGTTTGTGTTATGGTATCCACATCATTTGTTACACGGCTCAGAGTATCGCCATAACTATTTTTATCAAAATACTTTAAAGGTAGGCGATTGATTTTTTTGGATATTTGAGAACGCATATTTTGCCCGACCTTGACCGAAATTTTCGCCATCATAAAACCTTGAATATAGTTAAATATGAAACTTGCACCATACAAGCATATCAACAAAATACCAAAGTGGGTAACTTTACCCATATCTATGGGCGAAGTCTTATAAATTATGTCGGTCATATCTCCTAGTATGTTGGGGCCTAAAATGGCGCAAATTGTTCCCAGCACCGCAATAATTAAAGAGAAAAATATGACCAGATAAAAAGGGGAAAGGTATTTTATAAATTTAGAAAGGCTTTGTTTGAAATTCTTTGCTTTTTCTGTTGTTATTGCTCTTGCGCCGTGTCGAGCGGGGCGGACAGATTCTTTTTCTTTCATTTAGATAAATCCTCCTTGCTCAGTTGTGAGAACGCCAGTTCACGGTATACCTCACAATCTTTCATCAGTGTTTTATGCGAGCCTAAACCCACTGTTTTTCCATCATCTAATACCAAAATTTTATCCGCCTCCATTATTGTTCCGATACGCTGAGCAACTATAATTTTGGTGGTATCTGCACAATGTTTTTGCAGTGCTTCGCGTAATTTTTTGTCTGTGGTGAAATCTAGGGCGGAAAAACTGTCATCAAATAACAGCATTTCAGGCTCTTTTGCCAAAGCACGAGCAATGCTCAGTCTTTGCCTCTGACCCCCTGAAAGGTTTGTGCCCGCTTGACTTACTCTATACTTTGTTTTACTGTCCAGTTTGTTAACAAAACTTTCAGACCGACTTATTTTGAGTGCCTTTTTCACTGTTTTAGCATCCGGTGCAAGCATTCCATACGAAACATTTTCTTCCACCGTTCCTGAAAACAAAGAACTTTTTTGCGGAATATATCCTATTTTACTGTATAGTTCGGATAATTTTAACTGTTTAATATTCTGTCCATTAACCAAAATGCAACCGCTTGTTGTATCGTAAAAACGCATCAGCAAATTTATTATAGTGCTTTTACCACTTCCGGTAGAGCCTATAATGGCCAAAGTTTCCCCTTTGTTCACTTCAAAGTTTATGTTTTGTAAAACTTTTTGTTTAGCATTAGGGTAAGCAAAATGGACATTTTTAAATACAATAGTGCCGGCTGAATTTGGGTTTAAGGTTTCACTTCCATCTTGAATGGTTGATTTTGAGGATAGAATTTCGCGGACACGCTTAGCACTGACTTGACCGCGTGGCAGGATAAGGAAAAGCATAGAAAGCATTACGAAACTTATCAGCACTAAGGAGGAATATTGTGTGAACGCCATTAAGGTTGGAACATTGAGTAAATCTTGCTCAATTAAGGAAGCGCCTATCCAAACCAGCGCCAAAGAAAGCCCGCTCATTATTACATTCATAAAGGGCGAGAGTAAAGCCATAGTCCGATTTAAAAATAAGTTTATTTTAGATAAATTTTGGTTAGCATCTTCAAATTTTTCTGTCTGTGTAGCCTCGGCATTATACGCACGGATAACGCGTAAACCGGTAAGGTTTTCACGAGTGACCAAGTTTAATCGGTCTACCCCTTTTTGCATTTTGCTGAATTTAGGTAAAACAAAAAGAAAAATAGCAAATATGACAACCAACATAGTAATCAAAAAGGCACAGGTTACAAAGGATAAATCTGCACTCTTATCCACTATTTTAAGTATTGCCCATATAGCCATAATGGGTGCGGTGAAAACCATTCGTATACCGATAGCATAGGTGTTTTGTAGTTGTGTTATATCGTTAGTAGAGCGGGTTATTAGGCTTGCGGTGGAAAACTTATTTATCTCCTGCATAGAAAAACTGCCCACTTTATCAAACAGTTTTTCACGCACTGTTCTGCATAGCCCCGCACTAATTCTTGCTGAAAAAAATCCAGCAAGAATAGAGAATAGGACAGATGCAAAGGCTAAGCCCAGCATAATTCCGCCTGTTTTAAGTATTTCAACCGCGCTACTTCGCATCCCAACTTGTGTCATAATGTCTGCCATATAATCAGGTAGTTGCATATCAACAGCAACAATACAGACAACTAAACAGATAATGGCGAAAAATTGAAGCCATTCGGTCTGTTTAAAGTATTTCATCAATTTTATCATTATTTAAACTCCGTTTGTTTATTATATACTATTTTTATTTTGCGAGCAACAGAATAACCGCCCCTAATTTCAAAAAGTTTCAATAAAGGCTCTTAATTTCATATGTTTACACCCTAATTGTTCTCTCAATAAGCAACAGATAACTGCTTCTGCTTTTAAAGCCTTTCAATAAATATTCTTTAATTTTCTACTTTAATTTACCTTCTCAAAGATTGAGATTTATTATATTTATTATTTGACAAAGATTTTTTTAGTTGTTATATTATAAAAAGAGGTGAAAATATGTTATGGCTTTGGATTACCCTAGGTATCCTAGGTGCGACTTTGGTTTTTATACTTATTTCTTCGGTTGCAATGTTTAGAGTTTTTCTTATTAAACCGCGTTTTACCGAGAAAAATCTTCCTCTATCCAAGCAGGATAAGGAGCGTTTTTTTTCTGAAAACGCAAAGGCAGTTGAGTGGTTCGAAAAACTCAATCAAGAAGAAGTTTATATAACGAGCGGTCAAATAAAGTTACACGGCATATTTTTAAACCAAAATAGTGACCGAACAGTCATATTAGTTCACGGATATTCGGCGAAACTCAAATATAGAATACAGGATGCTCCTTTTTATTATAATTCAGGTTTTAATGTTTTGCTGATAGATTTACGCTCTCACGGTAATAGTGGCGGAAGATATGTTACAGTAGGGAAACACGAATCAAGCGATTTACTAATGTGGATTAGTTGGCTGAATGAGCGAACAAATAACTCAAAAATTGTTTTGGATGGGGTGTCAATGGGGGCGGCTACTGTCCTTTGTGCGACCGCGCTTGAATTGCCTTCAAATGTCCTTTTTGCCGTTTCGGACTGTGCCTACACCACTATGCGCGACTGTATAGGCTCTCTTATGAATCGTTCACTATTTTTTCTTGGCTGGCTAGTTATAGGTTTGGGAGAACTATACTCGCGTCGCTGGGGGAAGTTTTCCTTATCCAAAGAGGGTCCCATAGATTGTGTGCAAAAGGCGAAAATTCCTATCCTATTTATACACGGGGAAAAGGACTGGTTTATCCCGCCTTATATGGTGGACAAATTATATACAAAGTGTGCAAGCAAAAAAGTTGTGCTCAAAATACCAAAAGCGGGTCACGCTATGAGTTTTGTGTATGATAGAGAGCGGTGTAATAAGGAAATTACTAAATTCATTAAAAAAACAATGGGAACTAATGCTAAAACATCTGATACTAAAATAGAGCAAAAAAACAGTGAAAAAACTTCTAGTTCACAAGGCAAGAAAATGGTTGAAAAAATTAAACTAGACTCAAATAAAGAAGTGAAGCAAAAAACATCTAAAAAGGTAGTAGAAAAGCCTAAAAAATAATTTGTCTTATGTAATCAAGGAAAATTAGTATTTTAGAGGCACTGCTTTTATGTGAAAATATCAGTCTATATTTCTATGCAATCAAGGAAAATTAAGTGAATTATAAAAAATAAATAAAAACTTTTTAGAGTATGGGGAACGGAGACTTTGGCTTAATTCTGAGCCACTACTTTTGTTTTCTTGTTTCTTTTTGGTGTTAATAAAAAATAAAGAAAAGAGTAAAATATATCAAAAAGGATAAAAATCTTATTCTTTGCTTGATGTCTTAGAGTATGAAAGTTGCCTCTTAAAATTTATTTATTTTGAGCGAGTGGTAGACAGGGCGAAAGGCTTACGAGATATGAGAGTTGCTTCTTAAAATTCCTTTATATTAAAATGCTATTTTGAAAAATAATAGCATATCTTATTGTATGGAAAGAAATTATCTAGCAGGAAAGAATAAAATTCATAAAAAGGTTAACTTGATAGCCTTTAACTATATTGAAAATTCACAAATAGGTTCGGACTGTGTGCTGTATGGTTCAAAATTGCAAAATTGTGTTATAGGAAAAAATGTTCGAATAACCAACAGTGTGTTGCAGGATTGCGCCATAGCAGATAATTGTGTTATAGGGCCTTTCGCTTTTATTCGGGAAGGGGCAGTGGTGGAAAGTGATTGCCGTATAGGTGATTTTGTTGAAGTTAAAAACAGCCATATAGGTGTGGGCTCCAAGTCCGCTCATTTGGCGTATATAGGTGATGCCGATGTCGGTGCGGGATGCAACATAGGGTGCGGTTGTGTTTTCGCAAACTATAACGGTAAAATCAAGCAAAAAATTGTTGTTGGCTCAAACTCCTTTATAGGCGCAAATGTTAATTTGGTTGCCCCTTTGGAGGTGGGAGAACAATGTTATATAGGAGCAGGGACTACTCTTCGTAATGATTTACCCGCAAAAACTTTTCTGGTATGCAGAACAGAAAACATAAGTCGGCGAAATAAATTTGCAGATAAAGAGTAAATAGCGAAATTGCAAGAACCAAAAGTCAAAGAAGTAGGAAAAATCTGCCTATCTAGTTTTAATTTTTACCGCGAAGTTTTCAGAGCAAAGAAGTTAAACAATCAGTTGCTAACTACCTCAACTTTTGATTTTAGTAATGTTGTCTATGAATTTTGGTTTTATTTCAACTTCACCGCAAGATTTTAGAGAAAGAACAAATCACACAATTACAAGAGTTTCAAGAAGGCAAGAAGATTTAGTTACTTTCATCACAGCGACATTTATAGGGCAAAAAAGTTGTATATCAAAAAGTAACACATAATTGCAAGGGTTCGGAAAGGGGGTTTTGTTTATTTTTTAATTCTACCGCAAATTAAGAAAATGAAAAGCGCAATATCAAAAAACCCTTTAACCCTTTCAACAACTCTTAAATAAATTCAAATAAAAGCACAACAACCTTTGCAAGTTTATCTTTTATAAAAATAAAAAAGGTCATAATTATGACCCTTTATATTTTACTTCTTAGGTTTGTTTTTCTTTTCTTCTTTGTCTTTATTTTTTTGTTCTTTCTTGTCCTTGTCCTTGTCCTTGTCTTTTTCTTTCTTTTCTTCTTTATCTTTTTGTTCTGCTTTTGCTGGTTGTATTTCTGGTTCTTCTATTTTTATTTCAATAGACCCTTTCTTTTTCGACGCACTATTTGTGGTGTTTTTACTAATTTTCACACAAGCAAATAATCCTTCTTTATCAATATAGTCTTTTCCTCTTAACACAAGATAGGTGATGAATGCCGCTAAGATGACCAACAGATATAAGATTGAACCAAAGGTTACACCGCCTCCTATTGTGAGAAAAATAAATACAAAAATTACTAGCCCGGTAAAAATGCTGAATAGGAATTCTCCTATCGCTTTCATACTCCAACTTCCAACTTTTAATTCTTTTGCTTTACCTACTGATGCTATCCAACCCCATATTCCAACTATAAGCATTAAGACAATGGTTATAAGAACCATAATTTGGAACAGCGAAGCGAAAATGCTCCAAATACTATTCCACAATGTGATAATGCCATAACCGGAGGTTACGCCCGTAAAAGACCATCCCAGTAATAATAGTGCCCAGATACCCGTTAAAACAAAGAATACAAACGGAAGGGATTTTTTAGTGCCAAAATCCATAAAAACTCTCCTTTACTTTTTATTATAAGTAATATATACAAA
>CAYJAI010000017.1:0-7013 GCA_964368395.1 uncultured Christensenella sp.
ACCGTAGATTTCGTGGCTGAAACAAGGCTCACTCATAATTTTCCCGTAAAGATACACCTTATTGTTGTTACACATTTCAAAATTCATATTATCCTCCAATGTTTTTTAATTTTTTTTCTGAATTCCCGCTCGGTCAATAGTATAACCCTCTTGATAAATAAGTTCGTTAACACCCACCACACTATATCCTTGATTTTTAAGCCTTTCTAAAACAATAGGCAAGGCATCTAAAATATGGTTGGAATTATTATGGCAAAGTATGATTGAACCGCTTTTGACTCTGGACATTATACGATTACAAATTTCAACAGCACTTAACCCTTTCCAGTCTAACGAATCAACATCCCACTGAATTGTTCTTAGTCCCAATTTGTCCGCAGTATCTAATAATGTATTATTATAACTTCCAAATGGCGCGCGGAACAATGTAGGCTTGACACCGGTAGCAGAATATATTTTATCTATTGAAGTCTGTAATTCCAACTCCATTTGCCCGGCAGATAACTTAACCATATCCGGATGTGTGTCGCTATGTGTTCCTATTTCAAAGCCCGCTTCGGCGATAGCCTTTGCTTGTTCTGGATAATCCTCCACCCAAAAACCCACCAGAAAGAAAGTTGCACGGGCATCATATTCCACTAAAACATCTATTATTCCCTGAGTTTTATCCGCACCCCAAGCGGCATCGAAAGAGATAGCCACTTTCTTCTCTTCGGTCTGCACCGCATATATAGGAACTTTACGCAAATTATCCCCAAAGAAAACAGATGCTGCCGAATTTTCACCAAAAGATAAACACAACACTGCACACACTGCTAGCATTAAGAGGGCAACCTTTAAAGTATGTTTTTTTAATGTTAAAAATTTCATCTACATACTCCTTACATTTTAAAACTTTCAATTCAATAAACCAATGCGGTTTTTGACACAACAAGGTGCTTTTTTGACAATTTTAACTTATTTTTGTCGAATAACTCCGCATCAGTTCAATATATGCATATAAAAAACAAAAAAGAAGTCTACACCCCTTTTTTGTTTTAATTTTTAATTTATTAAATTTTAGTGTTGTATAAGGCTTATCTCTTATATTATGCTTACTTATCTTACAGCATTGTTTCACCTTTGCTTGTTTAAACATAAAAGAACAAACAACTCTTTTTTTAATGCTGTCTTACTATTTGCTTGTTTTAAACATAAAAAACAAACAACTAGTTATTGCGTTTTATTTTTTAAATATCTACTGCTTGCATTACTTAAACTAATAAATATTTAATGCGACACATACACCCTAGACAACTGCCCTATACCCTTTATCTTTTTGCCTTTGGTAGTTCGTGGCTCTATAACTATATCCTCACTGCTTTTCATTATGTTCTTTTCATCCTCAAAAACAATCTCAATAGGCAAAGTGCAACGCTGGACAAATAACACACTATCTTCCGAACTCAAACTAATGAGGCGGACACCTTTTCGATAACGCGGTAGTTTATCTAACTGTGATATAGGAACCCTTTTTGCCATCCCTTGTTGAGTAACAACCAACAACTCGCCATCATCATTACAAACTCCGGCAAATAAAACTTTGTCGTCCTCATTCAAATTTATACCACGAACACCCCCGCTAATCCTACCCTGTAACGGAACATCTTCTTTGTGTGCATATAAAACTTGGCTTTGCTGAGTTGCAAAAATCATATCGGTATTATCTTCATCAAAAGTTACCGCTATAACTTGGTCATCCTCTTTCATTTTTATAGCCTGAAAATATGTTTTCTGAACATCATAATCTACAAATTGTGTCTTTTTAACAAATCCCGCTTCGGTAAAGAATATTAAACTATGTTTATCAAAGGTAGCTTCAAAAATACTCACTATTTTTTCATCCAAACCAAAGTCAATAAACATCTCTCGCGGACTTACCCCTCTCTCCCTAAATTTAAAGGAAGGCAAATCTTTCACCCTACAACGAACACAATACCCTTTATTTGTAAAAATCAAAAGATTTCGGTCTGTCCAAGTAGGAATCACAATGGTATGCACCTGAGATAATTTATCTCCCTCTTTGAACTTTTTATTAGCCCTATCGTATACCTCTTTGTCTATAACCTTTATATTATCCTGAGCGTTCAAGCATACATAAACTTCCTTAGGAGCATCTAAATCTACTCTTTCTGTAACTTCCGCCTCTTCCTGACCTAGGATATGCGTCCTTCGGCGAAGGGCATATTTTTTCTTTATATCTAAAAGTTCTGTTTTCACAATATCCAACTGCAAAGCCTCGGACTTTGTAACACCAGTTAAATATTCTACTTTTATTTCTAACTCACCTATCTCAGCCGTTATTTTGCCAACTTCCAAATTTGTTAAACGGGCAAGCCTCATATCCAAAATTGCTTGTGCCTGAATATCGGTCAAAGTGAAGGTCGCTTTCAACTTCATTTTTGCATCAACGGGCGAAACCGCCTTTTTGATTATTCTTATGACTTCATCAATGTTTTTAATGGCTATATACAAACCTTCCAAAATGTGTAAACGGTCTTTGGCTGCCTGTAAATCAAACTTACTACGGCGTAAAATAATTTCTTTCTGATAGGCTACATAATAGGATATAATATCTTTCAATCCCATTGTCCGTGGTTTTCCGCCAGCAATAGCCACCATATTTATGGAAAAATTAGTTTGTAAGTCGGTAGATTTTAACAGAACTTTCATAATCTGTTCAGGATCGCCTTCCTTTTTCACCGTTATTACAGCACGAATTCCTTGACGGTCACTTTCATCACGAATATCGGATATTTCGCTCAATACGCCTTTTTTATCATCCCTCAAAGCAGATATGTTTTGCAACAACTTGGCCTTGTTAACTTGATAAGGAAATTCCGTTATAACTATACTTTTTTTATCACCGCGTGATTCCTCAATATGATATTTTGCACGCAAAACGACCTTTCCTTTTCCAGTAGAGTAAGCGCGTTCTAGTTCGGTTAAAATCATATTTCCGCCCGTAGGAAAATCTGGACCTTTTATATAATGCATCAAACTGGCTAAGGTTATATTCGGATTATCTATATACGCAACAACTCCATCAATGACTTCACCTAAATTATGTGGAGGAATATTTGTGGCAAGCCCTACCGCTATTCCGGAACAACCATTTACCAACAAATTAGGAAAACGACCAGGCAACATTTCAGGCTCTTTTAAAGTGTCATCAAAGTTTAAGTTCCAACGGACGGTATCCTTTTCCAAATCACGCAACAACTCCATAGCAAGCGGAGCAAGTTTAGCCTCAGTATAACGCATAGCAGCGGCACTATCTCCATCATTACTTCCAAAGTTTCCGTGACCTTGCACCAAAATAGCACTCATATTATGCGGTTGCGCCAAACGAACCATAGCATCATACACCGAAGTATCGCCGTGAGGGTGATACTTACCTAAGCAGTCTCCAACAATACGCGCAGACTTTCTATAAGGCTTATCTGGCTCTAAACCCAACTCTAACATAGCGTATAATATACGCCTCTGAACAGGTTTCAAACCGTCTTCCACACGAGGCAAAGCACGGTCTAAAATAACAAATTCACTGTATGGCATCATACAGTTGTTCAGAACCTCATCAATGGGTGCGGTAATCACTTGTCCAACATTCCCCTCTAAGGTGTGTGCAATTTTCTTATTATTTTTTTTGTTTTGCTCTGAATTTTTATCAATTTCTAAATCTTGCTCTTTGTTTTCATCCTGCTCCAAAGCCCTTCCTCCTATATTTTTGTATCTGCAAATTTATCTTTTTTATTAAAGTTTGCGTGTTCGCTAATATAACCTTTACGCGCTTCTACATTATCCCCCATCCAAGTTGTTATCATTAACTCCGCATCCGCAGCATCTTCCACATTAACTTGCAACAAAGTTCTGCTTGCTGGATTCATAGTAGTATTCCATAACTGGTCAGGATTCATTTCTCCCAAACCTTTATAGCGCTGAATGATATATCCCTTACCCGCTTTTTCTAACACCTTTGGCAGTTCTATATCAATATAAACATACTCCATAAAATTCTTCTTTTCCACCTTATAAAGTGGAGGCTGACCTATATACAAATGCCCCTGAGTAACCAACTCTTTCATATATCGAAAGAAAAAGGTGAGCAAAATAGCACGAATATGCGCACCATCTTGGTCGGCGTCCGAAAGTATGACAACTTTATGATATTTAAGTGCGGAAAGATTGAAATCTTCGCCAATCCCCGTTCCTAACGCACTAATTATAGTTCGTATTTCTTCATTTGCTAAAACCTGAGCCAACTTCTTTTTCTCCGCATTCAAAGGCTTTCCTCTCAAAGGCAAAATAGCCTGAAAAGAACGGTCACGCGCCTGCTTTGCACTTCCTCCCGCACTTTCTCCCTCCACTATAAACAGTTCATTCAGTTCGGGCTTTTTACCACTGGCACTGGATAGTTTACCTATTAAATTACTATTTTCTATGCTGTTTTTCTGTCTAGCAATCTCTTTTACCTTTCTTGCAGCCTCTCGAACACGCGCAGCATCTCGTCCCTTTTTTATAGCCAACTCTAAGACAGTTTTATTTTCATTTTTCTCAAATAAAGTGACTAACTGGTTATATATAATGCCTTCCACTTCACTTTTGACTTCGGGATTTCCCAGTTTAGTTTTAGTCTGCCCCTCAAACTGCACATTTCGCATTTTGACCGCCAAAGCGATAGTCATTCCCTCACGATAATCCTCACCCATAGGATTATCCTCTTTATCTTTCAATAAATTAAGCCTACGCCCCATATCGTTAAAAGCACGCGTTAAAGCGCTTTTAAATCCAGTTTCGTGAGTCCCTCCCTCGCTTGTAGGAATATTGTTCACATAACTGAATAAGTTTTCAGTATAAGAGGAAGCATATTGAAAAGCACACTCTACACTTATTAAATCCGTTTTTCCATATATATATACAGGATTCGGATGACTAACCTCTTTGTTAGTGTTTAAATATAAAACAAAATCCTTTAATCCACCATCATACTTAAAAGTCTGCGTGGATGGCTGACCAGAACGCGTTTGGTCAATCAGAACAATTTCTATCCCTTTATTTAAAAAGGCAAGTTCTTTCAACCTTTTACTTATGACTTCATAACTGAAAGTTGTATCCTCAAAAACTCTGCTGTCCGGCAAAAATCTAACAGTAGTTCCAAAGTCACTTGTGCTTCCTTTCTCACTCAAAGGCTGAACTACCGCCCCACTTTGAATCTTTCCATTTTTTAAAATGCTTTCGAAACGCATCTCATACTTTTTTCCTTCGCGGCAAATGGTAACATCTAACCATTCAGACAAGGCATTAGTAACCGAAGCACCAACACCGTGGAGCCCACCCGAATAACTATAACTTTCATTATTAAACTTTCCACCCGCGTGTAGTTGAGTGAAAACCACTTCTACGCCAGATACTCCCATTAGTGGATGCTTGTCCACGGGTATGCCTCTACCATTATCTTTCACCTGAGCACTGCCATCTGGAAATAAAGTAACTGTAACATTATTTCCGAACCCGTTGGAAACCTCATCAATAGAGTTATCTACTATCTCCCAAAGCAAGTGGTGCAAACCTTTCTGCCCTGTTGTTCCGATATACATTCCGGGACGCAAACGAACGGCATCTAACCCCTCTAATACTAAGATATCTTTTGAATCATATTTCTTATTCAAGAATAACACCTCCAAGTAAGTATAAAATATTGTAGCACACTTTCAGAAAAAACAACAAAGGAAAATGACGATTTTTGTAAAAGTTTTAAATATTTACCCTAAAATATGCATAAATTAAAGAAAAGGAGCAAATATGCGAACTATAATTTTGACGGGTGGAGGAACAGCGGGACACGTTTTAGGCAATGTTGCCCTACTTCCGAAACTTCAAACATTTTTTGATAAAATTATATATATAGGTAGTGAAAAAGGTATTGAAAAGGATATCCTTTCACAATATCCGGATATAGAATATATCCCCATTCAGACTACAAAGTTTATACGAAAATGGACATTTAAAAACCTATCTATCCCCATAGTTCTGTTAAAGAGTATTCGACAATGCAAAAAGATTATAGACCTAAAACAGCCAAATATTATTTTCAGCAAAGGAGGATATGTAAGCCTGCCCGTAGTTATTGCGGGGCACAAAAAAGGGATTCCCGTAATTTCTCACGAAAGTGATTTGAGTATTGGATTAGCCAACTGCCTGACTGAAAATAAAGTAAAATGTATTTGCACCACCTTTCCGGAAACAGCACAGAAATTAAAAAAAGGATTGTGGGTGGGCGCTCTTATAAGGCAAAATTTGTTCAAGGGAAATAAAGAAAAAACAAAATCTCAGTTTAAAATCCCAAAAAACCTCCCCGTTCTTTTGGTTATAGGAGGTAGTTTAGGAGCAAACAGTGTGAACAATTTGGTATGGGAAAATCTAGATTTTTTATGCTCATCTTTTTTTGTGATTCACATAACTGGCCGAAATAAAGCAAAGGCTATTCAGCATAAAAACTATGCTCAGTTGGAATATTGCCAAATAATGGAAGATGTTCTGAGCGTAGCCGACTTTGCGCTTACACGAGGAGGCTCAAACACTTTGTGGGAACTTGTCGCCTTAAAAATTCCTATGCTGATAGTCCCTTTATCTAAAAAAGTTTCGCGTGGCGATCAGGTGGAAAATGCAAACTATTTTGAGCAAAAAGGTTACGCACTCACATTAAGTGAGGAAAACCTCACAGCACCCTATTTCCAACAAAAAATAAAGGAATTACAAAATAAAAAAGATTTGATAGTGAAAAATATGCAGGAAACATCTCAACGCGATTCACTAGAAAGCGTTTTCAGAACAATAAAAAAATACACAAAGCCCTAATTTTCGCTTAATCTTTGCCCGAAACTTAAAGGACCAACAATTAAAACTTTGTTTTGTTGCTAATTGTTATCTTTTTAGTGTGTTATATTTGGCGTTGTTTTGATGCTTGCTTG
>CAYJAI010000017.1:7113-18239 GCA_964368395.1 uncultured Christensenella sp.
GCTAATTGTTATCTTTTTAGTGTGTTATATTTGGCGTTGTTTTGATGCTTGCTTGAACTGCTCCCGCTTTTCTTTTATCCTTTATTTTTCTTAGTGTGTTATTTTTTAACATTCTCTTTAATACTATCTCACTTTAAGTTTAGCAAACAAATAACTAAACCTTTGTTTTGTTGCTAATTGTTATCTTTTTAGTGTGTTATATTTGGCGTTGTTTTGATGCTTGCTTGCAAAGTAGAAGATAAGATATAAAGATAAAATGAAGTAAAAGAAAACATTATAAGATAATTATGCTTTATTTCCTTATTGAAGCCTTGCAGGACAAAATAACCGCAATTCTTTCTTTACTTAAAAACACTTGCCTGCATTATCAGCAAACTTTTTCGCGTTTTTATTATGTATAAATATTCAAAACAAAATTAGAACATATGTTTGACTTTGTTTATTTTTTATGATAAATTTAAATAGGGAATAATTGGGAATCATTAAGGAGAAAAAGATGACTCTTTACATTGTGATGGGAATTGTTTTTGAATTATTACAAAAGAAAAAAACCACTGCACAACAGTTAGCAGAAAAATATGAAATTAGCACGCGAAGTGTTTACCGCTATGTTAATTCGCTTTGTGCGGGCGGTTTTCCCGCGATTACATATCTAGGGCGTTCGGGAGGAATTGGACTACACCCAAATTTTTCATTAAACAATTTATATTTTTCTAAAAATGAATTAGATTTACTTATCTCATTATGTAAATCTCAGCGCAAAAAAACACCTGAAAGTATTGTTCTTTGTGAAAAATTGGAATATATAAAAATAAATAAAAATACATAAAATCTTTATTTATACAAAAAAAACACATCAGATGAAAAATAAATTAACACAAAAAACAATACCGCTCACAAGTGCTAAAAAATCAAAATACTAAAAACATATTATAAAAACCATAAAAAACACTGTTTTTGCCTATTTTATCGCCCTCTAATCTTGATTCAGAGCCAAAAGTGTGTTTTTAAATGAAGTGTTGTGTGTGAAGAAAAAAGCCCAAACAACACCGAGAACATCGGGCAAACCGCTAATCGAACGCTGAAAAACGCCAAAATGAAACCTTGAAAAAACCATTAACCAAAAAAAGCCATAACACTAGAATGTTCTATAAATTAAGAAAGCAACTAAGCAAACACTGAAAAACGCCAAAACGAAACATTTAAAAGCCTCATTAAAAAGACACTAAAAACCTAATTCTTATTAGGTCTGTAATCTATTATAAAAAAATCAGATATTTCCTCAATTCAGTTAAGGTTAAACTTTGTTTGTCCCAAACATTAAAAACCACTAGAAAATACCCTGAACATCGGGCAGGCTAGAATGCTCTAAAAAATTATAAAATCCAAGAGAACATAAACTCTTCGCAAAACACTATGGAGAGCCAAGAAACCTCGCTCATTTTTATTTATACATTTTACCATTTGGGATTGCATTAAAGTTTGCCAAAGTTTGAGATTCATACAAATAGGTTAACCGCTCCCTCCTCTCTTGCCTACACTCTCCCAAGGCTAAAAGTTTATCTAGCAGTTCTCCAAACTTTTGCCCTTTCCAAAGATAGTTTGCCATTGAGCCGGGAATACTGTTAATTTCATTAAGCCAAATTTTATTCGTTTTATTTTCCACAAAAAAATCCATACGAACAATCCCCATACACTCACATAAAGTAAAAGCAGATTTTGCCATATTTTCTATTTTCGCTTTTATATCATCCTCTAATTTAACATCCACAACGCGTTCTACCGAATTTCTATCTACATATTTTTTATCGAAATCTAAAATATTTTCAGCCCCTTTAATCTCTTCAAGAGAGGACACCTGAACATTGTTTTCCAACCCCATACAAGCAATGTTTATCTCTCTAAAATCTGCTATACTTTCTTCAACTATGATTTTATTATCAAAACATAAAGCGACTTCAACGGCTTTTTTTACCTCGGATTGGTTTCCACACTTCGCCACTCCTATACTACTCCCTGCTCGTGCCGGCTTTATAACCACCTTATTATTAAATTTTTCTTTTATGATTTTTAAAATACTTGTCTTATTTTTCTTCCATTCATCCGCATAAAAATTGTAGAAATTAGGCGTATTTATACCCTCAGCCAACAGAACTTTTTTACATAAAACTTTATCCATAGTAATGGCACTCCCCATCACGCCAGCACTAGAAAAAGGTATTTCACAAAGTTGCAACAAACCCTGAACACTACCATCTTCGCCATTAACACCGTGCAAAGCAAGGATAGCATTGTCTACTTTAATTTTTTTAATTTTCATAAACTTTTTTATATGCAACTCTTTACTATGAGGTATCAGCCAGCACTTACTTAATCCGGACTTAGAAAAATTGATAAAACTACTCATCATTATCAACTTTTCACCTGTCAACCACTCCCCCTCTCTTGATATATATATAGGGAGCACATTGTAAGTTCGATGCATATTTGCTATAACTTGCAACCCAGTAATTATAGAGATATCGTGTTCAACTGATTTTCCTCCGAATATCACTGCTATGTTTTTCATACTTTCTCCTTTTAGTTAAAAGAAATATATGAAAAAAAGCACTTTTTGGTGCTTTTTTCTCTTTTTAATGTTAAAGTAAAAAAATATATGTAAATTTATAAAAGTTGCGTTCATATAAAATCTTAATCCCACTCCAAAGTTAAGTCTAATACAAGTATAGAAACTCAACCCCACTCCAAACTTATCTCATAAGATTAAAATCTAACTTTATTGAAAAGATAAACTTTATCAAAGTATAAACTTATTCAAAACTTGAAAACTTATCACAATCTAGCCCACGCATAACTTAACCTATATCACTGAAATTTCAGTTCAATCAAAGTATAAACTTACATCAAAACTTAATTTTATCAAAGTATAAAGCACAAAATTAAAATATGAACTTTATAATCAGAATTGCACACAAGCAAAAAGTATTAAGTGTAGTTATCTGGAAGGTCGTTCTCCCACAGAATTATATCACCTTTTTGTAGTATGCTTTTTAACAAATCTTGCGCCAACAACACAGTGTCTGCCTGATAGATATTCTTTTCATCAAATTTAGCATCCAACAATCCTTGCTTAATGGAAAGCAGATGCGTTTGATTGACAATTATAACCATATCTGCCACTTTGGAAATTCGTTCACCAAATTCATAATTCGCCAACCGCTCTATCCTACCCAACTCCACCAACCCCGGAGTGATAACAATTTTCCTACGGTTCTTAAACATATTCAGCACATCCAAAGCCCGCTGACTTCCCTCTATGCTGGCGTTATAGGTATCATCCAAAATTAAAACATCATTTGGAGCATAAACTAATTGCAATCTATGATTGATAGGCTGAATCTTCTTAATGCCTTCCACAATTTGCTTTATTGTTAATCCCAACCTTAAAGCAAGAGGAACACAAAGCAATAAATTTGTAACATTATGAACTCCCAACAGTTTAGTCTTACACTTTATACCTTCTTTATTTTTAGCATAATGCAAGATAAAAACTGTTCCTTCCGTAGTGGTCTCTATATCACTCGCCCAGAAATCTGTATCTTGCCGCTTAATGGAAACAACGGATTTCTCACACTCACTCTCTCCAAAAATCTCAAATACCGCATCACTATCCGCATTGAAAACGCAAAACCCTTCTTTGCCTAGATATTTAGGAAGTTCCGCCTTAGTCCTTTTCACGCTATCAAAAGAACCAAAAGTAGCCATATGCTGCTCACCCACCGAAGTAAGGATTCCATACTGAGGCTTAACAATTTCGCAAAGTTCTGCAATATCCCCCATCTGCCTTGCCCCCATTTCAGCAATTAAAATTTGGTTAGTAGGAGCAAGATAATCCAGAACAGTCCGCGTTATCCCCATAGGTGTGTTGTAATTAAAAGGCGTAGCGCAAACGCTATATTTTTCACTCAAAATAGTTGTAAGAGCACTTTTAACGCTTGTTTTTCCAAAACTGCCCGTTATTCCTATCTTAATAAGGGCAGGATGTTCCGCTAACTTTTTCTTACTCTTTCGCACAAACTGATAATTTATAGCATTCTCAATAGGCTTCATCACCAAGTGCGCAAGAGGCACGGTCAGAGGCAAAAACAGAGGAGTAAGTGCCACCGCCCCGAATCGGAAGAAATCAACAAATAAAGTGGACAGCAATACAAATCCAAAAGATATTATCAAGTTAATGAACCATAAAAGAACCATACTTCTTTTAATTCTGCCCGTAATTTTTAATGGAGTCTTTTTAGGCGTTCCGTATAATATTTTAATAAAAATATAAGAAAATAAAAAGTAAAACATCAAGCCTAAATAGGACAAATATTCTGAATATGGTTCAGAGAAAACCCTAAAAATAATATTAGTAACAATTATAGCCGCAACACTTAAAGTGACTAAGGCTAATATCCTTATGAAATATTTAGCACGCGTGTTTCGCAACCAATCAAAATAGCCTCGCATATGGTATCCGCTTAACTGTATGATTTGCATAAACTTATACCCTTCCAAGCATAAGATTCCCGCATTTACCATAGACAAAATTATAGCAATATAAAAATGCCCATTAGAGAAATCAAAAAAATCTATCATATATCCTCCCAAAAACCTAAACACAACCTATTAAAATTTATAAAATTTTCTATGTGGCTAAAATGCCCTCCATTAAATATAACAAATTTGCTTCCAGATATCAACTTTTTTACCCTCTTTCCCATTTTCAAAGGCGTTGTTTTATCTTGCCTTCCCCAAACAATCAGTGTAGGAATTTTAATATTTTTAAAATCTTCTTCACAATTCTCATTAACTACTGTAACCATAATTTTACGCATAGTTTGTCCAGACTTTTTATAATCATCTGACCCGAAGAACTCTAACACCTCGGGGTTCATTTTTCCTTCTTCCACTAATTTCTTTAACTTTTTATATGTTTTAACTCTCTTTTTTTGCAAAAAAGACATCTTTTTTATCAATCCAGCAGTGCTTACTAAAATTAAACTTTTGCAAAGGGTTGGATATTGAACACAAAATTTCGCAGCAACTTTACCACCAAAGGAATGACCTACTAAATGAAAGTTCTTTAAATTTAATTTTTTCACCAACTTATAAAGTTGATTGACATAATTATCGCTAGACCAACTAGACGGGGGTATTGAACTTTTTCCGAAGCCCCATAAATCTATGTTGATTGTTCGCATATACTGTTGAATTATTTTAGCACTTCCCTCAAAATCTTTGTGGTCACTCCCCCAACCGTGCAAAAACAAAACAACTTCGCCCTCTCCCTCATCTACTATGTATGTTTCTAAACCTGCAATTTTCATTACCACCTCAAACTGATTAAATTAGTTGCTTTTTCATTGTTAACGCATTTTCTCCTTTGTGATAATAATTTTCTCGCTTCCCTACTATTTGAAACCCCATTTTTTCATATAAAAGCAAGGCTGGGTAATTGTGTTCTCGAACTTCCAAAAAAATATTACTAACCCCTTTTTTGCCCGCCTGCTCTGTAAGTGCTTCCAATAATCTTTGAGCCATTCCCCTCATTCTCGCTTTCGGATGAACAACTATTCGCAAAACCTCATACTCCTCTCCTAAATCCATTATAGAAACATAGCCCCAAATTTTATTGTTTTCTTTTATAATCCAACATTTATAACAAGAATTTTCAAAACTTTTTTCTATACTTTGCCTGCTCCACCGCAAATCATCTGTATCCATTTGAGATTCCAACTGGACAATATCCTCAATATTTTCCCGCGTCCCCTCAGTCACATAAAGGTTTTCCTGCTTAAATATTATATTCTCCGCCTGACTATTCCTAATATAAAGGGGCGTTATTTTTTTATAATCTGTCCATTCCCCCTTCTGTATTTTTGCTTGAACACTTAAATCTAATGCTTCGGCTGAAAATTCAGATTTATACAAAGATAATTCTTCAAAAGGATATTTTTGCTCATTATTTTCACAATAAATGATTGCGCTTCCACTCAATTTATCTGATAACAGTTTCCTAAAATGGCTAAAATTACATATTTTAGGCTGAGTTTTGGCTTCTAGTATACCCCCCTTTTCCTCAAAAAGTTGATAATATAAATTTTCAGCACCCGCATTGATAACTGAGCATATTATTTTCTCATCACTCTTTCGCTTAAAAATATTATATGCCAAAGCCTCTAATGAGTTCACTGTTATACACTTTTTACTCTGAACATAAGCGAACATTTTCACAATAGCCAGCCCCACGCGTATACCGGTAAAAGAACCCGGGCCTATCACAACACCAAAACAACCTATCTCAGATAAAGTGGTATTATGTTCTTTAAGAAACTGGTCTAAAAATGGAAAAAAGGTCTCACTATGCTTAGAAAAACCTTTCTCCAAAAAGTATTGCTTCCCCTCTATATTGAGCGCAAACTGAGTGCCCGTTCCGGTAGTATTAAAAGATAGCGTCCTCATTTTAAATTCTCCACTGTAAATTTTCGCGTGTTATTCTCAACTTCTATATGCACTTTTATAACCTTTTTAGGCAATATTTGCTCCACTTTTTCAGGCCATTCCACCAAACATACCCCCTGCTCATCTTTGAAAAATTCATCTATCCCCACTTCTATCGCCTCTTCAATGCCTTCCAGCCGATACATATCACAGTGATATATCGGCATTCTTCCTTGATATTGGTTCACAATAGTGAAAGTAGGGCTGGTCACTCGACCTTGATAGCCCAACTCCTTAACAATGCTTTTACATAAAGTTGTTTTACCAGCGCCCAAATCCCCATAGAATAAAACTGTTGCCCCTTCACACAACTGCTTTGAAAATTCTTTTGCAAAATATTCGGTATCCTGCAAACTATTTGAAATAAAATTCATATTTTTACCAAACCTTAGCAATTATTTTCTAATATCTTTGCTTGCCTTAAACCTATTTCTTTTTGGTTTTAACAACAGTTTTTTGCTCTTTGCTTTTTGTTTGAGCACTTGTTTCTTGTTCTACCTTTTTAGTTTTAGTAAGGGCTTTATCCTCTTGCTCTACCTTCTTATTTTTAGCAAGGACTTTTGCTTCTGGCTCTACCTTTTTAACTTTAACTTTCGCCTTCTTTTCTTCTGGCTCTACACTTTTATTTTCAGCATTTGTTTTTTGTTCTTTGCTTTTTATTTGAGCCTTTGCTTCTTGTTCTTTCTCGTCATTTTTAGCATCTGCTTCTTTTTCTTGTTCTTTATTTTCAACTTCCGTTTTCACTTTATCCTTTTGGATTTCTTTTTTAAGTTTTTTCCTATCTTCTTTTTCTTTTGCTCGTGTCATTTTCTCTGCTTTTTGCTTTTCTACTTTTTCCTCTTTTTCTAACACCTTTTTTAGTGTCGCTAAATTATATGTATTTTTGCCATCATTCCAAAGCCTATCCAAATGATACAACTCACTAATCGCAGGAGTAAAAATATGCACTATAACAAAACCATAATCCAAAACAATCCATTCATTAACACCATCGCGGCGTAAGATTTTTATATTATTTTTTGCAAAAAAAACCTCCAACTCCTCAGCGATTGATTTCACTTGGGTAGCATTGGAAAGCGTGGTCATAACAAAATAATCGGTCAAACTACTAAGATGAGCAACATTAAACAGTTCCACCTTCTCGGTCTTTTTTCCCTCTAAAAATTCACAAATTTGAATGGCTAACTCTCTGCTTTCACTAGGCACTAATTCTTTCATAAAACCACACTCCTTATTTTTATATTATAGCAAACATACAAAAACAAAGTCAAATTAAACAATCTCTATTTGTTATAGAATATAAAAAACTTTTCTGTTAATAATTTTTATATGCACAATTTAAAATTATCCAAAATTTTAGATATATTACTAACCGCTATGACTTTGTTCATTTTATTTTTTTGTTGGATTCGTTTTTACACCAAAAACTTAATTTTATCCATTTTAATTGCACTTTTAACAACTTTTTTAATTGTTTTTTTGCTATTTTTTCACAAACATCGAAAAGATAGAAAAAAAGATATTACAGCAAAACAGAAAAAACTTGCTTTGGACTGTGCTACACAATTTCGCTTTTCCAGTCCACAAGCCGTTCAGTCTTTCTTTTTTAATATTTTAAAGGAAAAATATAAGGTAACAAAAAAGGATTTAGGTTTATTGATTGCCTATGAGGATGAAACTTTGTTTTTTATGCCAAGTTTTCAGAAAGATATATTTACCTCGGACGATTTAGCGAATATATATAGTTGTGCAAAAAAGTATGGTGCAACTCAGTTAAGTATATGCTCCACCGAATTTAATGTCCATTCTAAAAATCTAGCAAAAGCAATAAAAACGCTCCCCATATTTTTATTAGATATTTATGATACCTACGGGCAAATTATAGCACCATCAAACAGACTGCCCGAAAAAGTAGTTGATACACAAAGGGCGAAACTAACTTTCAAACAAGTGTTGTCTTTTGCGGTCAGCAAAGAGCGAACAAAAAATTATTTTTTATTAGGAATAGTCTTAATTTTTTCCAGTTTTTTCGTTCTGTTCAAGGTATACTATCTAGTATTCGGAAGCCTCCTGCTAGCAATGGCTGCTCTAACCCGCGTTCTACCACATAAACAAAAAGCACAGATAAGTAGCGTCCATCTTTAATTGTTGATTCATATATTTATATTAAGAAAAGAACACCGAAACCTTTTAGATATCTAAACCTCTTAGGCACCGAAACCTCTTAGACACCTAAACCTCTTAGGCATATAAACTTCTTAGGATATAAACTTCTTAGGCGTATAAACTTCTTAGGCATCTAAACTTCTTATAAAACTTACTTTATATAAAAACTCAACAAAAATAACCTAATATTAAAGAACTTCAAAAATGTAGAAACTTTAAAAATGTAAAGAACTTTATTCTTGATATATAAATTCAATATCATTAACTAAAACAGTATCCCCACTCTTCATACCCAACTGTAAAAGTTTATCAATAACACCATCTTTGCGAAGCCGACGCTGAAAATACATAAGGCTGTCCGAATCAGAAAGAGTTACACGCCTACTCAATTCATTTATCCGCCCACCGCGAACCTCAAAAACCCCATCCTCAACTTGAAGACATTCTAATGAAGAAGTATCTCGAACAGCAAACTCAAACGGGTCACTTTCTACTCGCGAAATTTTAGGTAAAGTTTTAAGTTTTTCAAATAATTTATCAATTAAAACATCCAGCCCTTTATGCTCTAATGCAGAGATTGGAAAAACTTCAACATCTTTATACTTTTGCAAGTCTTTTTCAAACTTTTTAATTTTACTATCAGCATCTTCTAATAGGTCACTTTTGTTTAGAACTATAATTTGAGGCAATTTAGACAGCACTGAACTATAATTTTTCAGTTCTTTATTTATAGCCAAAAAATCTTCAAAGGGCTCTCTACCTTCACTGCCCGATATATCTACTAAATGCAAAATCAATCTTGTTCTTTCAATGTGGCGTAAAAACTCATAACCTAAACCTACCCCCTCACTTGCGCCTTCAATCAATCCCGGAATATCTGCCACCACGCAAGTTTGGTCATACCTTCTAAGAACACCCAAATTTGGTGAAAGGGTGGTAAAGTGATAGTTGGCAATTTTAGGTTTTGCATCTGTGATAGCAGAAAGCAAAGTAGACTTTCCAACATTAGGAAAACCCACCAGTCCAACATCGGCTATGGTTTTTAACTCTAAAACTATCTGATGTTCATCCGTTATTTGTCCACTCTGACTAAATCGCGGAGTCTGTCTTCGGCTAGTAGCGAAATGCTGATTCCCTTTACCGCCATAACCACCTTTCAATAAAATATGTTCCTCATTTTCATCAAACATATCTATAATGACTTTTCCGCTTTCTGGATCTTTGATAATAGTTCCCTGAGGCACTTCAATATAAAGAGACTGACCGCTTTTACCCGTGCAGTTTTTCCCCATTCCCTTCTCACCGTTTTCTGCTCTATAATGTTTGCGAAAACGGAAATCCAACAAAGTGTTTAAACTACTTTTAACCTTGAAAACTAGATCACCACCGCGACCGCCATCACCACCATCCGGCCCTCCGTTGGGAACATATTTCTCACGGCGAAAAGTGCTCGCACCATCCCCACCATTTCCAGCCTTAACATAAATTTTGACTTTATCAATAAACATTTTCTTCTCTCTTTTACTTTAAATACTTTTTAAGTTGTTTAAATAATTTTACTTGCCTATCTTTCGCTCTAATAATATTCTATCATTAGTTTCTGATTTTGTGTTAAAAATTTTAACATATTTTCACTTTTTATAGTAGTATGCACTACTATGCACTACTATGCACTACCCTTTTTACGCATAGTTCAATGGGTTTTGCGCTATTTTTCAGCGTTTTGTTGTCTGTAATCTTTTATAGTAATTGCAAAAATCTTTCAACTCACACTGGTTGCATTTCGGCTTGCGCGCAATACAAACATATCTACCGAACAATACTAAGCGATAATGAGTTTTACTATTAGTTAAATTTGGATACTTTTCAACAAAGGCTTTTTCTGTTTTTTCCGGAGTTTTTTCCTCAACTAAACCGATTCGATTCAGCACTCTAAAAACGTGCGTGTCCACTGCCAACTCATTTGCGTTAAACAATACTGAGGCAACCACATTCGCCGTTTTTCTCCCCACCCCATACAACTTTTGAATCTCCCGTGCTTGGGTAGGGATTTCACCATTATACTCCTCTAATAATTGCTGACTCATTCTAATTATGTTTCTGGCTTTATTGTGATAAAAACCAGTAGAGTAAATATATTCTTCTAACTCCTCTTGGGGCAAATTTGCAAACTGTTCGGGAGTATTATAAACTTTGAAAAGTTTTTCAGTAACCCTGTTAACATTTTTATCCGTAGTTTGGGCGGACAACATAACGGCTACCAAAGTTTCAAAAGGCGTAGAAAAGTTCAACTCGCATTTTGGGTTTGGAAACAATCTTTCCAAATATTCAAAAACTATATCTACCTTTTCTCTCATCTTTTCCCCACAATATTTTTTATCTATTTGCTATCTCTAATCTTTTTGCTTTTATATAAT
>CAYJAI010000017.1:18339-19832 GCA_964368395.1 uncultured Christensenella sp.
TTTTTGCTTTTATATAATCTATTTGCTATCTCTAATCTGTTTACCATTCTCTAATCTTTTTACTGTTCTATAATATG
The DNA here is from genome assembly GCA_964368395.1 of uncultured Christensenella sp. GTDB lineage: Bacteria > Bacillota > Clostridia > Christensenellales > UBA1242 > UBA7584. The sequence goes on from CAYJAI010000017.1 coordinate 18,417, forward strand.
TTTTATATTATATTACTCTTTGGCATATATCTTAGAGGACAAGCAAATTGAACTTTGGTTTGACCTTTTCTGATATTTCAGAACATTTTAGTTACACCTACCCCCTTCCATAACACATAATGATTAAACACAAATATCCATATCTCTACAACCTCTCTATCACATATCATAGCGATGAAACACAACCACCCTACCCTATAAGTTCATCAATCTCGCTTTTTCAAAATACAAATCAATAAAGAATAGTAAAAATATTATATCACAAATCAATCAAATTAGCAATTAAAAGTGAAGTGGACAACTCTCTCATATTCATAATAATAAAAATACCAACCTGTTAAAAAGCATCAATCCTTAAAACAATTTTAGCATTTATTATTCATTTATATTACTATGAAAAATAATTGCAACCTTTATTCAACACACTACTATTTATTGATTATGCAAAACACCCTTCCCGTTTATTTTTTACACTATTCTTTTTCATACTATTCTTTTTACTATTACAATTATTTTTACTATTACAACTATTTTATAACCTGTATTTATTATAAGAAATTCTCTAAAAAAGTCAATATCCTAAAAATAATTTCACTTAGTTACATACCCTCTATTTAGTAAATTCATTTATACTTTTTATAACAAGTTGCAATTAGATTATCAAAGTTTGCTTGTGTTTTTGCAATAAGTTACGGTAAAGATTATCAAAATTCATTTTATAGTTTTTACAAGGAATTTTTATGATAATATTAGCAAAGCAGTGGCTCAAAATCAAGCCCGTTCAAATTACTATTATCTAAGACATAAAGCAAAGATTCGGATAACACCAAAAAATTAACAAAGTGGGTTCGCGTGGTTTATAATAAAATTAGCAAGATTATTTATCTTGTTAGTATTTTTATTTTTCAACAAGTTACAAAAGCAAGAATGCTTTTACTATGTTCACATTTTGTCCGCCTCTCAAAATTTCTAAGCAGAAAAACAAGGAATAAAAATTTTGATTATGCTCAACTTCACCGCTTCGCAAAATATCTAAGCAAGTTTGCGACGAGATTTTAATTAAAGACAAGAAAAAACAAGCCGACAGGACCGCTGTGTATGCTGATATACCTAAGGGTCTGGTGGACTTGCTTTTTTTAGCAGTATTTCTCAAAACATCTAAGCAAAAGAAAAATAAAAAAGAAGAGGTAAATAATACCTCTTCTTCTTTTTTGCACTTATATAACTGATACACTTACTCATTAAGTAATCTTGCAATTTTGGGTTGAGATTTCTCTCTGCAAGGATTTCACTTGCTTCACTAACCTTAGTTAGTTAATGACCGACCAAAAATATTAAATAAATTTGGCTTCGTCGACAAAGTCGAGGCTCTTAACCTCTCCTTAAAAGGAGGTGATCCAGCCGCACCTTCCGGTA
>CAYJAI010000018.1:0-18620 GCA_964368395.1 uncultured Christensenella sp.
CACTTTTGACTTTGCTTTTCACTTTACTTTCATAAAAAACACCGAACTTTACTTTGCTTTCATAAAAAACACAGGGCTTTACTTTACTTCTCTTTTTACTTCACTTTTGACTTTGCTTTTCACTTTACTTTCATAAAAAACACCGAACTTTACTTTTATAAGATAGTTTTCATTACTTTATACAACAACTTTCTTTTTCTTTTTCCTTATATAATTCTTCTATATATCACTTCAAGCAACTTCCTTATACTTGTTTCATATAAAACCTTTATTGCTTTTTCTTTATTCAAGTATTGCAAAATAAAACAGAAAATGTTATAATATAATATCAGTATGAGGGGGTGGCTATGGATAATTTAGGCACTTTGAAAAGTGTGTTGCAAAATATCAACAAGCGCATAACTCGGAATCCCAACAATAAAGCACGAATAGTGCTCATAAGCCGTGATAGTGGTGTATGGCTTTATGAAGATTTTTTGCGTGATTGGAACACCGTTAAAGCCACAGAGGAAGAAAAGGTTTTAACCACAGAGGAACAGTTTCAGGTGGTTCAACACAATAATTGGGCATATAGACAATGTTCAGAGCAAGCGTTGGAGGGCAATCTTTCTATAAACACTATAATCGCAATGGAAAATCTTTTAAAAAGTGAGGATCGCCGAATACTTGCTGAGAAAGTGGGCTTATGCTATGATTGGGAAGGCATTATAAATCTGGTAAAAAGCGGTCGCGAAAGCAATGTTGAGCAGATTTGCACGCGTGATTTCTTTCTTATTAAAACCTTAGCCTTTTGGTGTGAGGCGAACAATTCATATACAAAACAGAGCGGGCAAAACCTTCCGCCTAAGTATACTTCGCATATGAAAAATATATATAAAGACATAATGGAAGCGCATAGGTGGAAAGAACTTAAATTTCCAAACTTATCAATCTCAAAAGAGGAATACACGGGCACAATAGACAAAGAAGATGTTTTAGAGGGGATAGATAAGGACTTTCAAAAAATCAATAAAGTTTTGGACAAAGCAAATAAAAAAGAATTTATTAAGGAGAGATAAGAATGGAATGGATACCAACAAACATTCTTGATGATGTTATATTAGGAAAGATAAAAAATAAATCTTTAAAGGATAAAAAGCCAATTCCTTTTGCACCTATTCCTTACAATAAAAAGGGGATTCTTTGGTGGCATATTCCTGAATTTTTAGAGGATAATACTGCAAATGAGCCCGCTACTACTTTAACCGAAGGAACTACAATTTGTTCAAGTCGACGCGATAAATTAGCATATTTTTTTGAGAATGAAATTTACCCATACATAAACGCACACTATGAAGGGGATACTTGGAGCGATTCGAACCTTAAAGGAGATGCGCGTTATGACTTTTTCAATAAAATAACATATTTGGCAGGTTCAAGTTGCAATGGTCGTATGGGCAATCATATAAGCGGGCTTTATTTGGACTTTGAAAAGTTTAAAGATTTATTCAAATTAGACCTTTCAGAAGCAGAAAAAATAATAGATAACAATCTTTTTCTTGGAAATATTGCCTCTATTTACAGCGCGGCGGTTGAAAGTTTAGATGGGCAAAAAAAGTGTGATGAGATTAAAAAGTTATACAAAAAAACACTGAATATGATATCCAGTTCAGATGTGCACTTCAAAGCAAGATATGATGTGCAGGAAAAACTAACTTTCGAAATTGAAGAACTAATAGATAATCCTGCTCTGAAAAATAAAATTAAAAAGTTGGATTATAAAGATTTGCTAGATGAACATATAGAAGCGGTGGAAGTGGAAGAAATTAAAAGAGACATTAAGGAAACACGCTTGCAAACAAATAACTCTAAAAGAAAGTTTACTAAATAACTTATGCTGAGCATAAGTTATTTTATTTATTGCTTTATTTAAATCTCATCAACTTTTATTGTAATTTCAAATACTTTCATTTGAAACTTCATTCATTTTATTATTTAAAGTAGCAGGCTAATATTAAATCTTTTTTATTTGAATAAATTTAATAAAGTGTATGCCTTTTACTTAAACCAAAACTTGTTGTTTGCGGATTGTTTTATCATAGAAGACCCGTTCTCGCGGACATACCCTTAGAAATATTTAAGTAAAAAAGAGGATTATTTTGTCATAGAAGACTGGTTCTCTTTTTCGTTTAAGCCATCTATATCTTTGTGATTCCATACTGAAAAAATTGAATCTAATCTTTTCGTTTTTTCTTCTTTTTTCCTTTCATTATCTGATGTTTTAAGGGTTTCTTTCTCTGTTGTTTTAGGCTTTTCTTTTACATTTGATTCATTATCAAAAGATAGTGTGGATTTTTTACCTTTTTTCTTTTTGTCCTCTTTTTTACCCTTTTTCCTATTATCCTTTCCGCCCTTCTTACTTCCGCCCCCCGAACTGCCGCCTGCTTTGCTTTTAGACGGTGCTTTTTTAACAGTGGATGGAGCGGACTCAGTAGCGCTTTGTCCTTTTATTCGCAAAATCTCTTTATACTCCATTTTAGTGCTCTTAGCACCCAAAAGGGCTTGTTTTTCTTTCGCCTGAATAACCTGAGGGTTTTGCTTTATGCTTTCGCTTATTTTTATAACAGAACTTAAATATTTACCATTTAAACTTCCCATAAGAATATTATAGGTATGCATTTGCTTAGTTGCGGTCGGGTTTGATTCTAGTATAGAAGTCAATAATTCATTTAAAAATCGGTATTTATTTTTGTTCGGAGTAATGAAAAACTTCTCCAAAACTATACGCTTTTTATTGAACTCACTAAGGATGATTGCTCCTTGCGGTATTTCATTCAGTATTTGAAGCCGTTTGGTAAAATAATATTCCTCTAAATCTTTATAACTATCTTTGCTAGCAATCATAACCGCCTTTAAATAGTCATAACGCGCATCTATAAAAGGGGTTGTTAAATCTAATACATTATCTGAACCATCTTTCTCTTCTGTCACCACATTAAAGGCACGCCAACAATTCTGCTTGAAAAATTCATCATACATATAAGAATATTGCCCCACCGGAGTAGACATAGTGTTTTGGATATATCCATTCACCTTTAATATTGTTTCTCTTATATATAAGGTAGAAGTGCCTATATTTTTCTCTGCATCAATCTCAGGATTGCTTATTAAAAACTCAAAGGATGAACCATCTTTATATGCACCACGCAACAAAGTTCCTTGTTCATTTTTCCCATAAACACCCTTCTTTGTTTCCATTAACTCTTGTAGAATTTCTTTGTCTATAATATATTTACCATTTTGGTCAAAATTACCCAACAGCATATTTGCGAAAGTATCATATTTTCGACTTGCTCGGAGCAAAGATATCTCTAAGGCATTCCTAGTAGAACCCTCTTCTGAGTCTTCTCTTTCATAAACCTCTTCTGAAATTTGACTTGTATTGTCTAAGTCAACTTTATCCTGATTGTTCATCCGACCCTCCAATATTTCCCTGATATCCTGGCTCTTTATTTTCTTATGGCTCTTATTTTCGTTTTTCGCTAGATTTGTTTCTATTTTCTTATCCACTTTATTTTTATTTTCTGTCAACTTTGTTTTTACTTTCTTATCTGTCCTGTTCTTCATTTCATCACTTATAAGTTTTGCCTGTTTCTTAATCACCTTTTTCTCTTCATCGTCCTTGTTTTTTATTGCTTTTTAACTTGCTTTGCTTTATTCCTCGCACTTATTTTTCGCCTATTTTCCATCGAACTTTTTATGTGCCTGTTTTCACTCTTATTTTTATTTTCTTCTTATCTTCTTTCTAACTTTCTTTATTGCTATTATTTCACTCTTTTCCAATCTGTCGCGTTCTCGCTACTCATTGTCCTTTTCTCATTAGCATTATTTTCTTTTCCCGCTTCCCGTGTTCAATAGATATTATCCCCTTTACACTACTTCTAGTAGGAAGTTACGCTTAACTGAGGAATAGAACACACCTAATCAGTCGCATAAATTTTATCATATATCTGCCACAAATGCAACAATTTGCTGAATTGTAAATAAAATTTAATAAAAATATTTGACTTTCAATTATTTTTATGTTATTATAACGCTTACTTGAATGGCCTAAGCCAGTTAGATTATAGGCATCAAGAACTTAGTTTAATCTTAATCTTAATGGCTTCATTTTAATTGCTACACTTGCTCCCTTGCCTCCTCTTGCTGTTTACTGGGTATCTTATGAGGGTAAGCAAGCCTTGCCGAATTTAATCCCTATTTTTTACCCATTGATTCTAACTGTTCTGATGATTAGTATTTTTTAAGGCAACAAGCATTGAAAATCATTAAAAGGAACAAGGAAGAAATAGTATTATTAAGATAACAAGAAAACAGAACATCGGACAACAAAAAAACAAGAAGACAAAATCGAAGAACAAAAAGAAAAAGAACAAACAAAAAGAATAAAAAGACAAAGAATAAAAAACTATGCTGAAGTGGCGAAATCGGTATACGCACAAGACTCAAAATCTTGCGAGGGTGACTTCATGAGGGTTCGAGTCCCTCCTTCAGCACCACACAAAAGGCTTGGTTAAGCCAAAAACTCAAAGTTTACATAAATTATGTGCTTTGGGTTTTTTCTTTTCTATCTTTAAAAAGTGGCATCAAAATTGTATCATTTTTGGTAGTATAAATTATTGTTGCATCAATTTTGGTAGTATAAATTATTATATAATTTAAGTAAGTCTTTTTTTGCAATAGTTCTGTCTTTAAAATCTCGGTGAAAAAACACAAGTTTTCTCTAACGCTTTCTAAGGAAAGAAGATAATACACAAACTTTAAGCCTGAAAACTACTCAATTTTCAGCGCTTATTTCTTGCCATATTTTGTTTTTAAACAGATTGCCAATGTGTTTCTAACACAATCTTTTGTGCTATATATTGTCTAATTTTATTTAGTGCAATCAAAAAAATTAAATATAAAATTGATATCAATAATTATTCTGTGCTAAAAATTATTAGATAACAACAAAATTACCTCATCATTTTTCATCCAACTTAGCCTCCCTTGTAAGGTTCTCGGAAACTAATTTACATATATGGAAGCAAGCCTTTTTTGACATCTTCCAAAGTTTTAACCAGCATAGTTTTAAAGCCTATTTTTTCTGCGGGTAGAATGTCGTTAATCGGGTTATCCCCAACCATTAAAACATCCGAGGCCTCCACCCCTTCTCTTTCCATAATTTCTTTGAAATACGGGAATTTTGTAACATCATAGTTACGAAACTCATTTTCATATATTCCCTTGAAAATATCGGGCGAAAAATTGTTATCCCTCATTCGTGTATACACATCCTGCAAAGTAGAGTTGCTCACTATATATAAAGGATATTTTTCAGCCAAAGCGCGCAAAAAATCTTCCTCTATAAACCTTAAATCGGGCGCTCCGAAAGGATAAATATTTTCTTGTCTATACCTAGAAAGGCTTTCCGCACTGCCAAATTCCTTTATTAAAGCCTCCGCTGTCCTTTGTGCACAATATGTTTTCATTGAATATTTATCCATAAAACTATCCACTTTCTGTTGGTCATTATGGAACTGGTGCAGAAAAAACTGCTTCATATAATCAGTCCACCCCACCCAAACATTTCCATTATACAAGGTGTCATCAAAATCAAAAATAATAACTTTCATATTTCACTCCTAAACATAGTAATACAATACCTCATTATATCATATAATTAAAAACAAATCATCCGTTTTAAAATGTTTTTATTCCTCTTTTCCTAATTGATAACTTCAATGCTTTCTCTTTTTTTCCAACTTTCAACACCTGCTTTCTTGCTTCTGACTTCAATCCTTCGCTCCTTGCTTTTAACTTAAAACTTCGCCCCTTATTTCTGCCTTCAATGCTACCACCTATTTCTAACTTCAATCCTTTACCTTTGTTTATAACTTTCAATACTTATTTTCTTATTTCTAATTTTAAGCACCTTATTTCCAAATCAATATATATAAAAAATATTGCGTAGAACTTGCAAAATAACTTTAAAGCGGACAAGACTTCTAAATTCAAATAAAAAGATAGATATTGTTAACCTATCAAAAATTCTAAATAAAAAGATATGTAAAATATTGCAATTATACACTCAATATGCTATTATATTTTAATGTGTTAGCAACCAGTGCAGTGACCTATAAGAAATGCCTGTCCAAATTTTTTGGTATTGCAGGATACTAAGACAACACTTATTTCCAAAACTACAATCAATAACAAAAAAGAAGGAAATGAACAACGAAGTGAAGTCCATAGTAAAACAACACTAAACTTTGGAGAGATGTCAGAGTGGTTGAATGTGCCTGTCTCGAAAACAGGTGTCCGTTGAGGACCGGCGGTTCGAATCCGCCTCTCTCCGCCAAAAAGCAATTAGGAATTAAGCGATAAAGCAGAATAATAATACATTATATAATTTATTACAATATTTATTGTATGTTTTTATATTGAAAATAAGTTGTATTATTATTTTGTTAAATAAAATTTTTATGATAAACTATAAAGGATAAGGGGCTCAAAGGTAGTGGTTCAAAATCAAGCCCGTTCAAATTGCTTACCCACTATGGCATCTAGTAAAGTTTTAAGAAAAGAAAATAAGATAAAAAATCTTTGGCAGGATAGAGAATCAAATCAAAATTATAGTTGCTTTAAGATATAATCAAACATTAAGATAACACCAAAATATTTTATAGGAGATACTTATGAAATTCAGTAATAAAGTTTTAGTGGTGACTGGTGGTGGAAATGGTATTGGAAGAGAAATCGTTCTGCAACTTTTAAATCAAGGGGCCTTTGTGGTCGCTGTTGATTTAAACGAAAAGGCTTTGAAAGAATTAAAAGAACTTGCGAAAAATCACGCAAAAAGATTATCCACTTATGTTTTAGATGTAACAAATAAAGAGGCTGTTTTCGCTTTGCCGAAAAAAGTTTTAACTAAGCATAAAAAGATAGATGGTATTTTCAATGTTGCGGGCATCATTCAACCTTTTGTAACAATTAACGAATTAAATTTTGAGGAAATAGATAGAGTTTTCAATGTGAATTTTTCAGGGCCTCTTTATATGATTAAAGCCTTTTTGCCTCATTTATTAAAAAATGAAACAACCTCATATATCGCTAATGTTTCAAGTATGGGAGGCTTCTTGCCCGTTCCCGGACAAGGGATATACGGAGCAAGCAAGGCTGCTTTAAAACTTTTAAGTGAAGCCCTTTATGCAGAACTTTTAGAAACTAATGTTAAAGTTAGCACAATTTTTCCGGGCGCTATTGCAACGAATATTACCGAAAACTCTAATGTGACTATAAATGTAGGAAACAAAGATTATAGCACACACAAAACTTTACCAGCGAATAAGGCTGCTAAAATTATTATTGATGGAGTTGGCAAAAATAAGTTTAAAATTTTAGTTGGCAAAGATGCTAAAATAATAGATAAACTTAACAGATTAGCGCCTCGTTTTTCAGTGCATACCATTCAAAAAAACATGAAAGAACTTTTAGAGTTGAATAAAAAATAAAGTTTAAAAACTGACTACAAGAGCGGTTCAAGCAAGGGTGCAAGAAAACAAAGGTAGTGGCTCAACATAAAACCCGTCCAAATTGCTTGTCCGCAAAACATCTAGCAAGTATTCGGATAACAGCAAAAAAACCTAGCCTAATAGCACTTGCTTTCGAATAAAGATGAATTATAAAAAGAACTTTTTAAAGGCGAAAATGACAATTTAAAAACCTATCCTAATAACTTTTAGAGTTGAATAAAAAGGCAAGGTAACAATCAATTTTATAGATAAAAAAACAATTAAAATTCAAGGCTATAAGCATTCCGCAAAAAATAAAAACACCAGAAGATAAGGTTAAAAATAGTAAAAAATTTTTATAGAAAAATGGAAATTTAAATTTTAATATTAGTCCTTTAAATTAAAAGAGAAAATTTAAGATGAGCCCTTTGAATTGAGAGCGAAGTTTTTAATGATAAAAGACTAGCAATCCGCTAGTCTTTTTGTTACGGAATGCATCTTGCGACTATTTAATAGACTTTTTATTAAATTTTTATTAGAATAGTTGTATGATAAAAATATCAAAAAATTGGTTTGAATTATTAAAACCTGAGTTTGAAAGTGAGGGCTATAAAAACTTGGAAAAGTTTTTAGGTGAAGAATATAGCAATTATACTATATATCCTGCGATTGAAAATATCTTTTCTGCTTTAAACTTTGTTCCCTATTATCAGGTTAAAGTGGTTATCATAGGGCAAGACCCCTATCACCAGCCTCATCAAGCAAATGGTTTGTGCTTTTCGGTATCTAAGCAGGTGGGAATTCCTCCCAGCCTAGTAAATATCTATAAAGAAATTAGAAGCGATTTGGGCTGTGAAATGGCTAAGCACGGTGATTTATCCTATTGGGCGAAACAGGGAGTTTTGCTATTAAACTCTGTGCTAACCGTTCGCAAAGGAGAAGCAAACGCCCATAAAGGCAAAGGTTGGGAAAGGATAACAAGCAAGATAGTAGAAAAGTTGAGCGAACGCAAACAGCCCCTAGTTTTTATGCTGTGGGGACGAAACGCGCGTGAGGTTGGGGCGAACATAGACCAGACAAAACATTTAGTATTAACCGCTCCGCACCCCAGCCCCTTATCCGCATATGCCGGATTTTTTGGTTGTAAACATTTCAGCAAAGCCAACAAGTTTTTAAAGCAACATAATGAATCTGAAATAGATTGGTCTGTCAAAGATTAGTTTTGCCTTATTTTTTGTTTGTTTTATTCCCTGTCCTTTCATTCTGTTTGTTTTATTTCTATGATTTTATAGCAATGTATTTGCCTTTTTATCAATACTTATTTGATTTAGATTATTATTTGCTTTTGTGATAAACTACCATTAAACTATTGATTTATAGTAAAAATTAAGGTATAATTTACATAAGATTTAGTTAATATATTTTTATTTTTTATATCTTATTACACTAAACATAAGAGTAAATATTTCTCTAAAAATAAACTAAAAACTGCATTAGGATATGAAAAGGAGCAAAAGATGAATATAGTATTGGGCGTGACTTTCGCTGTTTTAACCTCAATTTTTTATGCTATATCTGCTGTTCCACGAAAATTTTCCAAATCATCACCTTTAACTTATGTCCTTTTTGATTGTTTGGGTTTTTTCATAATGTCCATATTGTTTTTTTCTATTATAAAACTTTTAGGGAATACCGAAAATTTGCTTGACCCAAAACTATGGGGAGGAGGAGCGTTATGTGCTCTAACTCTTGTTTTCGGCTCTTTATTCCTCTGGAAAGCCATTGACCAAATCGGACTATCAAAATCTACGCAATGGAAAAACCTACAAGGACCATTAGGTTCTTTGCTGATTTTCTTTATTTTCGGTGAAGCCCTGCAAGTGAATATATGGTTTTTGCTTGCCTCAATTATTGCTATACTGATTTCCGCCATACTCTTTTCCATAAAGGACTCTACTGAGAAAAAGTTTAATCTCAAAGGCGTTTTATATGCGGTATTTGCCGCTCTATTTTTTGGTGGCACTGCTTTGATGCAAAAGTATCTCAGCGTGGAAGGATTTATATATTCACAACAAGTTTCATTTTCATTTTTCGCATTATTGTTCAGTATGATTTTTGTTTTAATAAAAGAAAAGAATTTATCCTGTTTAAAAGATACCTTTAAAAAAGATAATTTAATGGGTTTGCTAACCGGAACAATTTATTTCTTTGGCTCTTTATTTGTGGCTCTTTCTTATATGCATATTAGTGGCGCAGTTGCCTTTACCATAGTTCAACTGAATGCCTTTTGGGCTATTCTTATCGGAATAATATTCTTCAAAGAGATTGATTTCAAAAAGCACTGGAAGCGCATAATACTAGGTTTTCTGTTTGTCGCACTTGGAATCGCCTTGCTAAGTTTCAGTTAAGCATAAAGACAAAATGCCTTGTTCTACCCTGAGAAAACTAGGGTTGTTTTTTATTTTTGATTTAAGAGAAATAAAACCTTTTGCGTTGTCTGCCCTCTAAGATATCAAATAAAGAGAACAAAACACTGCTTGCATTGTTTCAGCCTAACAAAATACGCAAAATAAAGTATAAAAAAAGAAAGGTAACCTTTCTTTTTTGTTTTTTATTATTATTTGCTTGGCGATAAATTATGCGGTGACAGTTCTCACACCAATAGCCACTCTCATAAGATATATACTTTTCTATTTGCTTGGGCAATCATTTCATACCCCTCATATCTAAGATATCAAGCAAAGAGTAAGATAACACCAAAAGGATACACCTCTCTATTTGCTTGGGCGATAAATTATGCGGTGGCAGTTCTCACACTCTAAAATACTATTTTCTTCTAATTTGTTTTGCTGCAAAATAGCCAACTCCATAGAACAACCTCCGCACGAATTCCCTAAAAGAGGAACAAAAATCGGAAATTTTCTATCCTCACGCATTTCCTTATATTTTGCCATATATTTAGGGTCTGCACTTTGCTCTAACTCGGAGAGTTCTTTCTTTAATTTTTTGACTTCCCCGCCCTTGCTCTGAACTAAGGCATCATACTCCGCTCGCCCTTGGGTATAGCGTTTTTTTGCTTGCACACCTTCATTTTTTGTGCTTTCAAATTCTTTTAATTTATCTGAAATAGCTTTGCTGAGTTTGCTTATATTTTTTTCTAAAATTAAAAGATTTGCGTTTGCATCATTTGCCTTTTTCTCCTGCTCTACCAACTCTTCAATAGAGGCTTCATCTTTTTTCTGTTTAAAAAAAGTCTCCACCACCTTATGCTCTTTTTCAAAGTTTGTCATCAATTCATTGAACTGACTTATTAAATCTTGCGCGTTTTTCTCTAATAAAACCAGTTTTTGCTGAGCCGTTTTTATTAGGTTTACCATATGATTAACAACTTTTTTCGCTTTACTGCTCGCTATCTCTCGTTCAATAGTCACCAACTGTCCATCTTTTTTTTGATATTCTAAAATTGCCTTTAACATAACTTTTTCCCTTCTTTTATTTTTTTAATATTTTTCAAACATTGCTCAAAATGGCCATACCTTTCAGAATCCTTAGGAATATCTTTAAGTATTTTTTGAACCTTTGTTTTCTTTCGCTCTAACCACGCCTGATAGTCTTCATCTGCTTGATAGGCGTTCAAACCAAAATCTACTTGCAACTTAGAGAGTTGTTGTTTTCCGCTTTCAGCAGTTATTATGTGGTAATATTTCCCGCGCTCAGCCACAATAAAGTCTTGCAATATTCTCAACCCTTTATTACTCAAATATTCGCGAAAAGTGGACACTTCTTTCATAGGCTGGAACACCCAATGCTTAACTTTTGATACAGAGGGATATTTACTTAAAATATCAATCATCTCTTTGCCACCCATTCCTGCAATAATAACCTGTTCCACCTGCTCATTATCCGCTATAACATCTAAGCCAAAGCCCACCCTTGTTGAAGATTGTTCGGATAAATTGTGCTTTTTTAACAATTTTTTTGCTTTGTCTACACTCAACGGACTTATATCTGAGGCTATCAAAAACTGAGTTTTTTTATCCGCTAACAATTTAGCACCTATGTATCCGTGATCACAACCAACATCCACAGTTGTCCGCAAGTTTTTGGCTACCTCCACCAAACTTTGTTGGCGTTTGGTCAATTTATCCATCCCAAAAATCCTTTAATTTTTTGCTACGACTTGGATTGCGCAACTTTCTTAATGCCTTTGCCTCTATCTGACGAATACGCTCGCGCGTAACATTAAACTCTTTGCCCACTTCCTCTAAGGTTCGAGGATGTGAATCATCTAGCCCGTAACGCAAACGAACTACCTTTTGCTCACGCGGAGTTAAAGTGTCTATAACAGATAATAACTGTTCTTTTAAAATGGTTTGAACCACTGAGTCTGCCGGACTTTTTGCATTCTCATCCACTACAAAATCATAAACTTCACTATCCCCTTCCTCACCAGCAGGGCTTTCCAAAGAGGTAGGCTCTAAGGCTATCTTTTTAATATTGCTAACCTTATCCTCAGATATGCCCATTTTTTCGGCTATCTCAGCATCGGTGGGTTCTCTGCCTAATGTTTGAGATAATGCTCTTGTGGTTCGGCTCAACCGGTTTATTGTTTCAACCACGTGGACAGGTAGTCGTATAGTTCGTGCCTGATCAGCAATAGCACGAGATATTGCCTGCCTTATCCACCAAGTTCCGTATGTGGAAAAGTGGAAACCTCTTCTGTAATCAAAACGCTCTACCGCTTTTATAAGTCCCATATTTCCTTCTTGTATTAGGTCGCTAAAACTCATATTCGTTTTTCCAACCCATCTTTTTGCTATACTAACTACCAGCCTAAGGTTGGCTTCTGTCAATTTTTTCTTAGCCTCTTCATCGCCTTCCATAATTCGCTTGCCCAACTCAACCTCTTCTTCTGGTGTTAAAAGATTGACCTTACCTATGTCCTTAAAATACATTTTTACAGGGTCATTTATATTAGCCTGATTGATTAGATTTTCTATTAAAACCTCATCTTTCCCACTATCTTCACCTTTTTTGATAACCACACCAGCATCTTTTAACTTGTTTATAGCAACATCAATCTGTTCAGCAGTTGCCTCGCGTTTAAGCAAACGGGCATATATATCCTCTTCGTTAATAAAACCCTTTTTCTCAGATATTTCTTTTATTTTTTCAATTTCGGTTTTTATTTCCAAAACTTTTCTCCTTTATTTGTTACTTTTTTTTCATTTTTGCCAGTTGCATATCAATATTGAACAACTGTTGAGCCAAATGTTTATGCTGTTCAGCATCCGCAGAAAATAATTCCTTTTCCACCTTATCTTTCTGTAAAAGCAGTTGCCTTTCTTTATTTTTCAGCAGACAATCCTCCCAAAACTTAGGCGCTGTTTCTTCGTTAAAAATATGATTTATAACTCTCTTTATAAAAGGACTATTTTCAACATCAATATGGTCGAAGACTCCTCCCACCACTGCGGGCTTTTCCGGTGTGCCTTGCTTAATATATTCAAACAAAGTTTTAGCATCTTGCATCATAAAAGTCACTTCCTCACAATCACTCAACTTCGCCCAACTTTTTCGGTAAAGCAGAGAGGCTAATACAAAACGGTCTGCCAACATATACGCATCATCTAAATAGCCATCTATCTTTTCAGGTTGTTCATTTTGAGTGGGCTCTGCTGGTGGGTTATCCGCTTCCAAATTATTCAAATCTCTATTAAGGACATCTGCTGGAACAGAGGTCTTTTTGTGAACACTGCCTAAATAAATACTTTTTTCTGCATCTGTTTCTAAATTGTTTATTATGCTTAAAGCACCCTTAATAAATTTCGCTTTCTGTTCATTGCTGGTTAAATCAAAATTACTAGCCAAAGTTTGCAACTGAAAATCCGTTCCCTCCACTCCACCATCTAGTAATTTTCTCAGTTCCTCCGCAGAATGCTTTTTCAAGAAATCATCCGGGTCACTCCCCTCAGGTAAAGTGGCAACTTTCACAGATAAGCCATTGGGTCTCAAAACATCTATACTTCGCAAAGTGGCTTTTTGTCCTGCACTATCACCATCTAAAAGCAAAACAACATTGCTGGTCATTCTTTTCAACTCTTTTGCGTGCAGAGGAGTTAATGCCGTTCCCAAACACGCAACAGTGTTGGTGAATCCTGCTTTGTGCATACTTACCACATCTAACTGTCCTTCTACCAAAACAACTCGGGGGACTTCACCGTGCAACTCTTTTCTCAATTTTTTCAGTAAATTTACACCAAACACCACGCGGCTTTTATCAAAAACTATGGTTTGTGTGCTGTTTTTATACTTTGCGAAAGGCTTGTCCTCTATCAACCTTGCCGAAAATCCTATCACATCATTATAAGTATTGATAAGCGGAAAAATCAATCTACCTCCGAAAGCATCAAAAAGTCTACCTTTTGCACTAGTATCTACCAACCCCGCTTTCTTTAAAGTGTCTACTGAAAAACCTTGTTTCATTAACTCTTTTTGTAGACTTTCAAAGTCTGGGCTGTAACCTATCCCAAAACTTGTTACACTTTTTGCATCCACGCCTCGTTTTTCCAAATAATCCCGTGCAGGCTTTCCTCTGGGCTCTCTTAAAACTTTATTGTAAAAAATGGCGGCTTGTCTTAGCGCTTGAAGCACCTGCTCTTTTTCTTCTTTCTTCTTTGCTATATCACTATTTTTTTCAAAAGTGGGCATTTCCATTCCTGAATTTTTGGCTAAAATTTTTAAGGCTTCCATAAAGTCCACGCCCTCATATTTTTGCACAAAGGTTATAATATCACCACTCTCACCACAGCCGAAACATTTAAAAAATTGTTCCCCTTCATTAACACAAAAACTAGGCGTTTTTTCATAGTGAAAAGGGCAAACTCCCCAATGGTTTTTACCTTTCCTGTCTAACTTTATGTAATGTGAAATGGTGGAAACAATATCATTACGGGACTTTAACTCCTCTTTCCACTCGGCTGATATGCCAAAGTTCGCCATAACTCCCTCATTTTCTTTTGTTATTTAATTAGATAATTTTATTATTCGCCGCTCTATGTTCAATTTACTTTATTTTTTTAAACTTTTTAAAGTAAATTGAAACCGCTCACTAAAATTAGCGCTTAAAATCCTTATTAGACTTTCTAAAACTCCCTCTTTGGTTCGAATACTTTTAAGCCTATCATACTCTGTTTGGTTTATCATTTTTAAAATAGTCCATTCAGGTAAAGATACATCTAAGCAGTTATTATCCCTACATAGTCCGCATATCAAAGAACCGCTATTCCAACTGAGTAATATATGCGTATTAAAAGCCCCTCCGCAATTCTGACATTTGTTCAGTTGTAACTCATACCCCGTGATTCTGAAAACATCCAGCAAAAATTTTATCAATACCGTTTGAGGCTTGACATCTTCAAAACTTAATATCTTTAATGCTTTCAGCACCAGAACAAATAAAGAGGGCACAGCCTCACCATTATTTAAAATAATATCGCAAATTTCCAGTATACAAGCGCCCGCACTTAATCGGTCATAATCTTTACTGATATCGAAAAAACTTTCTATCTCACTCACATTAGTGACTGTCCAGTTGTCTCCTGTTCGCACTAATCCAAACTCACCAAAACAAAATATTTGCCCCGCAAATTTAAGTTTTGCATTCGGCTTATTGCATCCGCGTAATGTTGCGGTTATTTTACCTGCTTCCAGAGAAAAAAGAGTTAGGATTTTATCGCTCTCTCGGTAATTCCTTGCCCTTAGGACTATGCTTTTGGTTATCAGTTCTTTTGACATCTTCCTCTCTCTTTAAATCTTTATACAGAAGATAATATCCTATCTCCCCTGTTTCTAAAAAATTATTCCAGCACAAATCTTCCAAATCTTTGTTCCAATGTGTTCTTTTTCGCATTTTACACCTCTTCTTTAAGATGAGCGGAAAACAACTTTTTTATGTATGTTGCGTAGACTATGCAGGCAGATTACTACAATTACCTTACTGCCTGTCTGCCCCCTATTTCCAAAACATTATATATTACACATCATCAAGAGCATAACCAACATCGCCCAAAATGCCCTTGCTGTTTTTCCAGTCTGGCTTCACCTTTATCCAAAGGGAAAGGTTAACCTTTTTTCCCAACATTTTTTCAATAGCCAATCGGCTGGCTTGTCCAATTTCTTTAATCTTAGCGCCCTTAGCGCCTATAATTATGGTTTTATGGCTGGACTTTTCACAAAAAACAGTTGCTGTTATCTGCTCATATGTCCCCATATCTGCTCTCTCATCCACCACAATACCAACACCGTGAGGAATTTCTTCATTTAACAACCACAACATTTTTTCACGGATAGTTTCGGCTATCATAAACCCAAAACTCTGCGTGCTTATTTGGTCATCTAAAAAATATTTAACATCATCAGTCATCTTTTCAAGTATATGCTCTTTTAACGGCTCTAAATTTTTATTATTAAGAGCGGAAACACAAAACACTTCGCTTAAATTTTTTATATCATTTAACTTACTTAGTTGGAGCATTAAGCGCTCATAATCGGCTAAGTCTATTTTATTAACCACCGCAAAAACAGGATACGCTTCCGCACAATACTTTTCCAACCTACTAAGGTCCTCTTTTCCGAAAGGTCTTGATCCATCTATAACATACAACAAAAGGTTAACTTCTTGTGTCGCATTTTGCACACTTTTTTGCATATATTTATCTAGCATAGTTTTTCCTTTATGTATACCCGGCGTATCCACAAAAACCACCTGAGCATTTTCGGTATTCCAAACGCCTAATATCTTGTTGCGAGTAGTTTGAGGCTTAGGTGAAACAATAGACACTTTTTTACCTATTAAATTATTTATTAAGGTGGATTTCCCTACATTCGGCTTTCCCACCACTGCCACAAATCCCGATTTAAAAGACATATTTTTCTCCGTTTTAACTTTTTATGTATTGATTATACTAAATTATACGCATTTTATCCAGCATCTTCATCATTTTCTGCTCATTCTCTTTCATAACAATTTCTTGCTCTTTTTGCTGGTGGTCATATCCAAGTAAATGCAATAGCCCGTGCCCAAAAAGTTCAATTACTTCACGATTTTCACTATTGCCAAACTCCTTTGCTTGCTCTTTGGCAATCTCTCTGCAAATAAAAATTTCACCTAAATAAATAGTTTTCGTAGCACGGTCGAACTCCAAAGAAAAATGCTTTTTATTCAAGGGTGCATTTTGCTCATTGTTAATCAGCCGAAAAGAAAGCACATCGGTAGGCGTATCTTTACCCCTATACTCCTTATTGATTTTTTGCATTTTATCCGCATCCACATAAAAAACGGTTAACGAAAGACAGGCTTTTTTCTGCCCTACTATGTTCAACAATTTTTTAGCAACTTTTGTGAGCAATTTTCCACCCGCAAGATTTGCCAATATTTCATTCTCTAAAAATATTTTTACCCTCAACTTATTTCTTCCTTTACCTTATTTCTTCCTTTACCTTAGTATAATGTGTAACCTTTCATAGCCTTGCTTGTTTTAGTTGTTCATAAATTCAACTTATTTCGTCCTTTATTTTAATATAATGTGTAATAAACCAAATGTTAGATGCAAAATTTACCTCTGTTTTTTCACTGAGAATGTTTTCCTCTCCTTGTATCAATTCCCACGCCAGCATCTTTGCTTGCGTTTTCAAGTTGCCTTCATTTTCTTCATAATCTTGAATTACGCTAACGCTGTCCAGTTGGTATATAATTGTCCGCTTTATTTGTAGTGGAAGAGGACTGGAAGGAAGCAGATATTGTATTTTTTGAACACTTTCTGTCCTTTCAAAATTATGCGTAGCAACCTTAGTATAAAGTGTTGAGCCAAAGAGTGAAACCTCTACATTCTCCACAAAGTTATCCGTTCGAACCCACTCTATTTTTTCCAGCGAAAACTCCACTGTGGCACTCTTCCAAGTATACGCAAAAACCTGCCCCTTAGCATTACATTCTATTTGTTGCTCCTCAATCACTTCATAGCCCGCTATTAGAACCTGTCCTTTGCGAACAAAATCCCCCACCTTTACTAAGGCCGTGCCTGAGGTTGTCAGAATGCTAGCAACCACACCATCACTCTTAGCCACCAAGTTTTTAGTCATCCTATCCTGCTCATTAGCAGGCGTTCGAATGGTATAATTAACCAGCATAGAACAACCGCGAAAACTCACATCTACCAGACTCAATTCAGGAATATTGTTGTATAGCAACTGCTCCACTTGCTCATCTTGTATGCCAAACTTCCAACTTCCTGCCCCTATTCCATTTTCAGCCAAAACACTATACACTCTTTCTTCATACTCTGTCTGCCCGTTAACCATAATATCCCAAAGAAAAAAAGAGGAAAAAACACTCAGTAAAACACCTAATCCTATCCCAACTAAAAGCCCCAAACGATAGCCTAACATTTTAACCAGATTGAAAAAACTACTGTTTCGCTGTTCTAGAATAGTATAACATTTCCCCTTTAAAATAGCAAGAATTTTAGAACAGTTCCGCGCTGAACAAGTAATTGTAAGTTCGGTAGCACTCTTTCTTTCTACTTTTTTCAATTTTATATCCGCAAGGTTAAGCTCATTCATCAACCCCGCAAAATTCACACCTTGTATCTTTATTTTGGTATTACCAAAAGAAAATTTATTGCCCGCCAACCTGAGCCCCCTTTTTAGTGCCCTTGTTTTTTAAATGCTTGTAGCCTTGTTTTTGCAAGCCTGTTATCCCCGTTCTTTGTAATCTCTCCCACTCTCATCCTTGCTGTTTGAAACCCTTTGTTCCTATCCTTATGCTTTGCAATACTCTTCAATGCTCGCTTGTTTTTTAATACCTTTATCCTATTTTTTATAAGAGCAAACTTTGTTTTTGATATATAGCAAAGTTTGTTTTTTGATAGATAGCAAACTTTGTATTTTTAACCCTCATTGTTATATACCTTAGGGGGCAAAAACTAGAACTTTAATTTACCTTTTATAAAAGGTTTCAAAGTATGTTTTGGGATAAAGCAGTAATCAATATCTTTTAGGCTTTCTTAATGCTCTCTTGGTTTTTAT
>CAYJAI010000019.1:0-18256 GCA_964368395.1 uncultured Christensenella sp.
AGCCTTTATTTTACTTAACGCTTATGATATGAATAACTCTGAAAGCCTTTATTTTACTTAACGCTTATGATATGAATAACTCTGAAAGCCTTTATTTTTCTGCTTGATTTTTTGGAGCAAGAACACAAAAAAAGAGGCTTGCAATCAGCACAAGAGTTGTAAAAAAGGTTTTTCAATCAGCGAAAAAGAAGAAATATGAACTTAAATAAATATTAAGACTTTTAATCAATCACCAAAAGAAAACAAAAGAGGATTTTAATAACATTAAAGAAGGAAAAGGTTTTTCAATCAATCAGCATAGGGGTTATCTAAGAAAGAGGTTTGCAATCAGCAAGATGGTAAAAAGAGGTTTGCAATCAGCAAGATGGTAAAAGGAGGTTTTAATAATCAGCAAGATGGTAAAAAGAGGTTTTAATAATCAGCAAAAAAGAACGCAAAAATATGAAATAATATTATTTTCGGAGGCTAATACATAAAATTCCAGCAATCAGACCCATAACTGAACCGAAAACTAAATCGTTGAGGACATTTAAGCCGAAAGTGAATTGATTGTCTAAAATTGAAAAAATTAAAAAGGCTAAAACAGTATATAGTAGTCCGGTGAAAAGTCCAACCAACCAACCATTTTTGCGTATGTTTTTACTAACAATAAAGCAGGCGAATAGGATGCTTGCACCCTTGATTATTTGGTTTATCGGCTGCATAACACTTTCGGAAACAGATGTAAACTTTATTACAAAAGCGAAAATCAAAACACATATCAAAGAAAAAGCGACTCCCCAAAAAGCACCTTTTATTATGTTTAAAGTTACAGATTTTCCTTTGTTTTCGGTTATTGATAAATCAGTTGCCATAATTTTCTCCTTGTTTTTGTTTATTGTATGCGGTTGGAATATGTAAATATGCGGATTTTAAAATAATCAATTTTGTCAATAATTAAAAGAAAAGGATGTTTTTCAACCAAAAATAATTGACTAAAATTTTTTAATGCGTTATAATGACTAACATATAAAGGGGAATGCTTTAATGAACAAGCCAACAGCGATAAAACGATTCATCTTTTTAATAGTATTTATGTTGATAGGTTTTGCTTTAACTTTTTGCACCTTTGAGATTCCTTTCACGAACTATACCTATAACGGTTTTGCGAACTCTATAAAACTCGGCCTAGATATAAAGGGCGGTGTTTTGATTATTGGTGATGCTACTCCGTTAGAGGATGAAACAGATACCGATTTTGATACACAACTAAAAGCAACGGTTACTCGACTCAACAATGTATTGGCAGGGGAGGGGTATACCGAAGCACAGGTTACCATCCAGCAGGGAAACCGTATCCGTGTAGAAGTTCCGGATATCGATGACCCGGTCAAGGTTTTAGATTTAATCGGAACACCTGCAAAAATTGAGTTTAAACTAAGTGCAGATGGCGATGCTGTCATAACAGGAAAGCACATAAAAAGTGTTAATGCTAGTTATCAAAAAAGCAGTGATGGTTCAGATTATGAATGGGGCGTGGTGGTTGATTTTACTGCGGAGGGTGAGCAACTATTTTATAATTTAACCACTGATGCGCTAAGCACTGAGGATAAATCAGTATATATTTATTCAAATGGTGAGCAAATCTCTGCACCTACGGTTAGCAATGCTATTCGCGGTTCTACTTTTATTTCAGGTAGTTATGACCAAGAGGGCGCTGAAAATTTCGCTTTACAGATTATGAGCGGAACTTTTTCGGTTAATTTAGCGTGGGGTGAAACTTCGGTAATAAGTGCTTCATTGGGTGAGGATGCTCTTAAATATGGCTTGATTGCGGGCGCTGTTGGTTTATTGTTTATGTTCATCTTTATGTGTTGGCGATATAAAATGATGGGATTAATCGCTTCTTTTACGCTTTGTTTTTATGTTATATTGGTTATGTTTTTCTTGCAAGCAATTCCTTTTGTCCAACTAACTTTGGAAGGTATTGCGGGAATCATCCTATCCATAGGTATGGCGATTGATGCTAACATTATTATATTTGAGCGTATCAAGGAAGAGTATGCGACTGGTAAACGCCTAGGTGCGGCAATTCGTGTAGGTTTTAGGCGTGGTTTACCTGCTATTGTGGATTCGAATATAACCACTTTTATTACCACAACTATTTTGATAATATTCGGCACAGGCTCTATTCAAGGATTTGCAATAACCTTATTAATTGGTGTTGCGGTGTCTATGTTCACATCTTTGGTGGTAACACGCGGTTTGCTGAATTTATATTATCCTATAAATAACACTAAGCCATCCTTGTATGCTTTGAAGAAGGAGGAAATAGTGCAATGAGTCAACAAAGTAAGCGCGGAACATTAAAAATATCATCATACTTCAAAAGTGAAAGGTTTAAGCCATCAGGTTGGAGTAAATATTTCTGGATTTTTAGCGGTTCAGTTTTTTTGATAGGTTTGATTATATTATGCACACTGGGTTTCAATCTAGGACTAGATTTTACCGGTGGTATAGTAATGAATGTGAAAGCAGGAACGCAAATAGAAAATGTAGACACTCGTGACAAAGTTGAAAATATTGTAAATGAAGTATTGATAGAAAATGGTGTAACATCAGGAATTTCCCGTGTTCAAGTTGTGAATTCGGGTGAAAATGCTGTCTTACAAATTCAGTATCAAAATATTTCAGGTAAAACGACCGCAGAAATGACTGTGGTTAATGAGCAAATATACACTGATTTAGAGACGAAATTAACAGAGCAGTCTATTTTCGGAGATGTCGATGTTAGTTCTATACTAGAAAGGGCGGAAACGAAAAGCGCCAGCGCTAGTAGCGATTTGTTGATGAATGCTTTACTTGCCTTAGTTTTGGCTGTTTTGGCTATTCTTATATATATTGGCATACGGTTCGACTTGATTAGTGGGCTTTCAGCGGTTATAACACTGTTTCACGATGTGCTCTTGATGTGTGCTTTCGTCTTGATATTCAGAATTGAAATAAACGCAGCCTTCATTGCAGCCATAATTACCGTTTTGGGGTATTCGGTAAACAACACTATTGTAATTTTTGACCGTATTCGTGAAAATCTAAAAAAAGACACTCTTGCGGGCAAAAGCAATAGAGAGATTGCAAACCTTTCTATCAGGCAGACGCTTACTCGAACTTTTAACACTTCCTTAACTACTGTTTTAGCCGTTGTGTTTTTAGCAGTAATAGGCGTGTCTGCTATAAAAGAGTTTATGATACCTATAATAATAGGTATATTAGTAGGAACATATGCGGCAATATTTATTTCAGCACCACTATGGGCAAGTATTTTTACCAACTCTCGTTTTGATAAACGGAGGGCAAATAAAATAAAGACAAGCAAAATAGATAAAACAAAGGTGGTTGAAACCACTGCGCAGTCTGTTATAGATTAAAGCCCTTTTAAAGGGCTTTCTTTTACAGTAGGCAAAGAACAATAAGAGGAAAATATGGAATTTCGTAAAATTACAGCAACAGTCACCTCTAAAAGAGTGGCTGAAATATCTCAAAAATTTTCTGTAACTGAACCAGTTGCAGAACTTTTGTTGTTGCGTGGTTTTTCGGATGATGGAAAAATAAGAAAGTTTTTGAACCCTTCTTTGCAAGATTTACACAACCCTATGCTGTTAGACCATATGCCTGAGGCGGTTGAGAAAATTCATAAAGCCATAGCGGACAAAAAGCGTTTTTTGATTTTTGGTGATTATGATGTGGATGGTATCAGTGCCAGTTATATTTTACTAGACTTTTTTGAGAAGTTAGGCGTAACTGTGGATGCTTTTTTACCTAATCGTTATGTAGATGGATATGGCTTAACCGTAGAGGCTTTGGAACGAGAAATTGACCGATTTAATCCGGATATAATAATAACAGTGGACTGCGGGATAAGCGGATATAAAGAGGTGGAATACATAAAAAGTAGGGGAGTGGATGTTATCATCACTGACCATCACGACTGCCCAGATATTTTGCCTGATTGCTTAGTTATAGATGCTAAAAAGCCCAACCAAAAATATCCCTTCACTGAATTGTGTGGAACAGGTGTTGCCTTTAAATTAGTAGAGGCTTTGTCGGACAGGCAAACGGCTATGAAATATTTGCCGATAACCGCTTTTGCTACGGTGGCAGATATTGTTCCTTTGGTAGATGAGAACAGAGCCATAGTTAAATTTGGGCTGAATCAGTCTTTGCAAGATTATCCTTTGGGCGTTGCTATGTTAGCAAAGGAATTGAAAATAAAAGATAAGTTGACTAGTCAGGATGTAAGTTTTAAAATTGCACCTAAAATAAATGCAGCAGGTCGTATGGGGGATGCTCAGCATAGTTTGAACCTTTATCGTGAAAAGGACCGTTCAAAAATAAACAAACTAATAGCCCGACTTTTAGATTATAATATTGAGCGACAAGATGTTTGTTCCATAGTGTATGAGGATTGTGTTCGGGAACTGAAAAAAATAAATTTGGCAAATCACAAGGCTATTGTTTTGGCAAAGGATAACTGGAATATAGGAATTTTAGGCATAGTTGCAGCACGAATTGCCGAGGAATATAATAGGCCTACTTTTCTACTGGGGCGGGAGGGTGACTTTTATAAGGGTTCTTGCCGTAGCCTTTTGGGTATGAATATCCACGCTCTGCTTACGCAACTAAAAGATATTTTAACCAGTTATGGCGGGCATATTATGGCAGCAGGTATGACTGTTTCGGTTGAAAAGTTTCCGGAATTTGCAGAAAGCATTGAAAAACTAGTGCAAAAAGAATACCCAGATACCTTTTTTATGCCATATCAAGAGTATGATGTAGATGTGGAGGTTAAGGATATCAATGTCAATTATGTAAATGCTTTTAATAAATTAGAGCCTTTTGGATGTCAGAATCCTGTCCCTACTTTTAGAATACTTTTTGATAAATGTGTTTGCAATCCTATGAAAAACAATTCTCAGCATCTAATGATTCAACTTCCAAGTCTTAATTTGCTTTGCTTTAATAAACCAGAGCTTTATAATCTTATTAGCCAACATTCTCAAAAAGAATGTTTGGTGGAGTTGCAGGTAGACTCTTTCAGGGGCTCGCGCAGTTGTAAGGGGATTATAAAATCAGTGCAACTTAATGCTCCTCCTAATGTCAGCGCTGAAAGAATAGGTGGGGAGTATATAAAACAACTTGCTTTATCCAGTTATGGTCAGAAACCGCAATATAATACTTATAAGCGGGATAATCTGGATAGTTTACTCAATGAAAACTCTTCCTATTATGGAACACTGGTGGTTGCTAACACATTACAAAGTTATAAGAATTTTATGGAACAGAGCAGTTATATGAAAAACATTGTTTGTTTCGAATATTTAGATTTAAGCAACTCAAACGGCTTTAACACTTTATGCTTATGCCCAAGCATATACAACAGCCTGAATAACTTTAACCGCATTATTATGCTGGACAGTGTGTTGGATGAAGCGTATGTAACCACACTCAATAATCGAACGCAGGCAAAAGTTTTTTTACCGCAAAATGCACCTTTTTTGTATGCGCCCTTTAAGTCTATTGATTTGTCAAGAAAAGCGTTTGGTGAGTTTTTTAATCTCATAAAGGCTGCTTCTAAGCAAAAAATTGTGGGATTTGATGATTTTAATTTTTTTAATAAACTTAAAAAGATAAATCGCAATATAAACTATGTTCAATTTGTCGCTTGCGTTTATACCTTTGAGCAAATAGGGGTTATAACTGTGCATAATGCTATCGGCAACTATTTTATTGAAGTAAATACCGGAGTGACAAATGAGTTAGGAAAATCATCTTTTTATAATAAGTTGGACTTAGTTTTAAAAACATACTAACAAGTTAAACAAGTTTTTAAGTTATAACAGTTTGAATGGTTTGAAAAGCGCTGATAAGTTAAAGTAAACAGTCAGATAATACCAAAAGCCACATAACAAACTAAATTTTAACGGAACGCAACAAGTTAAAACAATTAAAAAATATATTAAGGAAATTCAATGGCAAGATTTAATTTACCAAAGGCTAAAAATAAGCAAAAAGACTATTCAGTTCTACCTTGGACCGAAGATTTTCGTTGTGAATTTCCTGTTCAAGCAGTGCGGAAAATGATGGAAGAGAAAGAAATTCCCTTAGAAAAGTTGGTTAACCACTTACATTTTTATGCGCATTGGGATAGAGCAAAAGCGGAATTAGTCAAGGAAGCCATAGAAAACCAGATGAAACCTATTCGTAACGACCAGGAAGTAAATTTGGTAATCAATCTTCCTTTTTGCTCTTGGCGTTGTTTTAATTGCACTAATGTTATGTATGATTTAAACAAGAATCAAGACATATATCCTTATTTTTTTGAGGCCTTAATGAAAGAGATTGCTCACGCCCGAAAAATTATAGAAAAGAAGTTTTACATAGTGCAGAACATCCTTTTCAAGGGAAATATAATGGCGTTAGAGCCAGATAAAATGGAGATTTTATTTCAAACACTCAAATACTCTTTCAGTGAAATAACTGTTGAGGTGGGTGCTCCCGCTTTTGTTACAAAAGAAAAATTAGAAATTTTAAAGAAGTATAATGTTTCGCGTGTTCTCTTGAATCCTTTAACTTTTAATACAGTTACCTTGCGAAAACTTTGTCGCCGTTTTGAGTTTAAGGATTTTTATGAGGCATATAAGTTGATAGTGGAACACGGCTTTGAAACCAGCATACAGTTGGTGGTCGGCTTATTGGATGAGAAGGAGTTAAGGATTAAAAGGAACTTGGAGTTGGCTTGTGATTTAGGGGCGTCTAACATTGATATATACTCTCTTCATTGTAAAGATATAGCCGAACCAGCAATCACCTCTAAAAATAAAATTCTTGAACAGCGGAAACTTTTAGAAGTTGTCAACAAGATTATGTTAAATAAGGGATACAAGCCATATTTTTTATATTGCAGTGAAGTAGATAAAGGATGTTTTGAAAATGTGGGTTGGAGTTTACCTCAGCAGGGTAGCCGAGTTATGAAAGATAAAGTGGAGCGGATATCTACTACCATAGGTTGCGGGACAAATTCAGAAAGTATTTTGGTGAAAAATATAGGCAACAAACGGAATTTTTTAAAGAACACCTATGATATATCTTTGTATGTATTTGGCATAAAAGAGATTTTAGAGAAAAAGGATAAGTTTTTTAAGTAAAATCCTTTACAAAAAGCGCTTGTTATGTTAGAATAAACCCATACCTTTTTCAAAGATTTAGGATTACTCCACCTTTTTCTCTGAGATTGGCAAATATTCGTTAGGGAGGATAAAATGAAAGCGAAATCAGAAATTATTTCAGAATTTCAACGCAAAGAGGGCGATACAGGTTCTACCGAAGTGCAAGTTGCTATATTGACCGCAAGAATTAAGCATTTAACTGAGCATCTTAAAATTCACGCGAAAGATAATCATACTCGTCGTGGATTGTTGAAATTAGTTGGACAACGAAAGAGATTGTTGAGATATTTGCAAAACACGGATATTCAAAGATTCCGTGCTTTGAAAGAAAAATTAAATTTAAGATAAAATGTAAGCGAAGAAATCTTCGCTTATTATTTATTAAAGGAAAAGGTAGTGAATATGACAGAGCATAAAATTTATGAAACCAAAGTAGGCGAGAAAAAGGTGACCGTAGAAGTTGGTAAATACGCACAACTTAGTGGCGGTAGTTGCATTCTGCGTTGTCAGGATACCGTGGTAATGGTAAATGCAGGCGTGGCAGAAGAAGCGCGTAAGGATGTAGATTTTCTCCCACTAAGCGTGGATTATGAAGAGAAAATGTATGCGGTAGGAAAAATACCGGGAGGATTTAAAAGGCGTGAAGGCAGAGCATCAGACAAAGCCATATTGGTATCGCGTTTGATTGACCGACCTTTAAGACCATTATTTCCAAAAGGTTTTTATAACGATGTGACCGTGGTGGTTACCGTTCTTTCAGTAGACCCCGATTGTTCACCTGAGCCACTTGCAATGTTAGGAAGTTCGGTTGCCTTGGGGATATCACCCGCACCACTGATGGAATTAGTGGGCAGTGTGGTTGTCGGCTTGGTGGATGATAAACTAGTCATAAATCCGGATGAAAAACAACAACAGAAAAGCACTTTGCATCTGACTGTTAGTGGAACAAAAGATGCTATTATGATGATTGAGGCTGGGGCAAATGAAGTAAGCGAAGAAAAGATGATTGAGGCTATTATATTTGCACATCAACATATAAAGGAACAAGTAGCCTTTCAGGAAAAAATTGTTGCTGAGGTGGGCAAACCTAAGTATATTATTCCGGATGAAAATCCTGAAATTATCAGTATGCGAAAAGTAGTTCGTGAATATGCGACACCTTTCATACAACAGTCTTTGGAAGAAAAAGACAATGATAAAAGAACGGCTGACTATGAGCAAGTGGTTAAAACTATCCAAAACCATTTTGCTGAAACATACCCTGATTTTGGGGGTGAAATAGCAGGTTTATTGTATAAGATTACTAGGGAATGCGTTCGTTACAACACTATACACAGGGGAATAAGAATAGATGGCAGAAAATATGATGAAATACGACCTATTTGGTGTGAGGTGGGACTTCTTCCACGCGTTCACGGAAGCGGTGTGTTTACACGCGGGAAAACGCAGTCTTTAACTACGGCAACTTTGGGAACTTTTAGCGATGCGCAAAAGTTAGAGGGCTTAGATGATGAAGTTGAAAAGAGATATATGCACCATTACAATATGCCACCTTATTCCAGTGGTGATGTGAGAATGTTGAGAGGCCCAGGTAGAAGAGAGATAGGGCACGGCGCATTGGCAGAGCGAGCGATTGAGCCAGTGATTCCATCCGAAGATGTTTTCCCTTACGCAATCCGAACGGTAACAGAGATTTTAAGCAGTGATGGCTCTACTTCTCAGGCAGCGGTATGTGGTTCTTGTTTAGCGTTAATGGATGCCGGAGTGCCTATTTGTTCCCCTGTCAGCGGTATTGCTATGGGGCTTATGAAAGATGAAGAGAGCGGAAAAGTTGCTATTTTAACTGACATTCAAGGCAAAGAGGACTTTTTCGGCGATATGGACTTTAAGGTTGCCGGAACTCCTTACGGTATTACTGCTATGCAGATGGATATAAAAATTAAAGGTGTAGAAAAAGAAATTTTAACGCAGGCTTTACAACAGGCTAAAAAGGGTAGAGAACACATACTTAATAAAATGATGGAAGTAATAGATAAACCTCGTGCGGAATTGTCTATATATGCACCTAAAATACTTATCTTCAATATAGACCCTGAAAAAATCGGAGATGTGGTTGGAAAAAGCGGAAAGACTATCAATAAGATTATTTCTGAAACGGGTGTTACCATTGATATCGAAGAGGATGGGCGAACTACGGTTGCTACCAGCGATTTGGCTATGGGAGAAAAAGCAAAGCAAATTATATTAGACATTGTTACTCCGGCTGAAAAGGGTAAAGCATATGAAGGCGTAGTTGCTCGGATAATGACTTTCGGCGCATTTGTAGAGTTTGGATTTAACAAAGAAGGTATGGTTCACATATCAAAACTATCCAACAAACGAGTGGAAAAAGTGGAAGATGTGGTTAAAATAGGTGATAAAGTAAAGGTGGAAGTTCTTGAAGTGGATGATAAAGACCGAATTAACCTTAAATTGATTGAAAAGCAATAATTAAATATTAAAAGAGTTAAGGGGGCAATCCCTTTTCTTTTTTTTCGTATTTAGCCTTTATTTAAGCGTTTTGTTCTTATATTATTTTGTTCTTATGTTAAGCCCTGATTTTAGTGTTTTGTTAAGCCTTGAATTTAGTGCTTTGTTCTTATGTTAAGCCTTGAATTTAGGCTTTGTTTTATACTACCTTGAATTAAATATCAGCCTCTTTTTATAGTTTTGCCCTATAACTTTGATTTAAATATCAGCCCCTTATATTGTCACCTTGATTTAATTTTTATAATAACCTTTATTTAAGCGTTTTGTTCTTATGTTAAGCCTTAAATTTTATTGTCTTTTTTTATACTAATTTTCATATTTAGACAATATTTTTCATATCTTGCTATATGGATAAGAAGAAGTTTAAAAAATGGTTAATTCCTGTGGCAAGTAATATGGTTATTGCTTGTATGCTTATAGTGTTATCCGTTATAACTTTCACTAATCAAGTTAAAGGTGTTTTTGTATCTGGGAATGAGGATTTATATTACAATGGTAGTTCGGAAAATGCCTGTGTATCCTTAATGGTTAATGTTTATTGGGGAAATGAGTATCTGGTAGATATGCTACAAACTTTTAAAGAAAATAATATAACTACCACTTTTTTTGTTGGCGGTAGTTGGGTGGCAAAACATCCTGAATTATTACTGCAAATATATAAAGATGGACAGGAAATTGGAAATCACGGGTTTTTCCACAAAGACCATAGCAAATTAGACTATGCAAATAATCAGAAAGAAATATATTCCACGCATAAAATTGTGAAAGAATATATAGGGGAGGATATAAGTCTTTTTGCCCCTCCCTCAGGTGCTTTTTCAGATATTACTTTACAAGTGGCTAAAAACTTAGGCTATTCTACCATAATGTGGAGCAAGGATACCATAGACTGGCGCGACCAAAACAAAGATTTAATAGTGAAGAGAGCAACTGCTAACATTTCGAATGGAGATTTGATTTTAATGCATCCTACCTTGCAAACAGCGTTGGCTTTGCCCGAAATTATCCAAAGGTTGAAATCGCAAGGCTTTGATATTGTCCCTGTTTCACATAATATTTACGGCAATATTGATTGATTTTTTTGTTTGCAGTTGCTATAATGAAACATAGGAGGTTTGCTATGCAGACAGTAAAAACATATACTTGCGGATTAAGATGGGTGCACGACTATATGCCGGACAGAGATGTAGTAAATATTTCATTTTTCGTAGCCTCTGGTTCGGGATATGATTTGCCGAACAAAGAGGGCATAGCACATTTTTACGAGCATATATTTTTCAAGAGCACTAAAAATAGGTCTAGTTTACAAGTCAACTTAGATTTAGATAACTTGGGTGCGGGAGGAAATGCTTGGACATCACACGACCGAACCTGCTATTATAGCAAAACCACAAATGAGAATGCTGAAAAACTTTTTGATATATTAAGCGATTGCTTTTTCAATGGTTTATTTTTAACCGAAGAGATTGAGACAGAAAAGGGTGTAGTGTGTAGCGAGATTGAAATGTATGAGGATAATTTTCTATCCTGTGCTGGGGATGCCTTTAATAATTTAATGTTCAAAAACACTAACTTTTCACATCCAGTTTTAGGTTCAAAAGAAAGTGTTCAATCTATAACTTCGGATGATTTTAGGGAATATAGGCTGAAAAACAATTCTGCGAATCACCTTATAATATCCACCGCGGGCGGTGTTCCCTTTGAGGTTATAGAAAAGTTGATAGACAAATATGTTTTATCTAAAATTGAGCAAAAAGAGCGAGCGCCCGTTGTTTATAATCAAGATATTTCTAAAATTGTTTTATCAGATAATTTTGTATTTACCAAAAAGGATACCGAATCCTTATATTTTGTTATTGGAACTCCGACCGTTCGTAAGGACCATCCGGAATATTTAACTAGCAAAATAGTTTCCGTTTTATTGGGAGGGCCGATGAGTTCACGCTTATTCCAAAGGCTAAGAGAGAAAGAGGGAGTTGTTTACGCTGTAAGTTCTTTTACTGATAGCACGCCGATTTCAGGTGTGTTTAACAGTTATTTTATAACAAACAAAAACTCTGCACAAAAGGCTATTCTAGCATATAAAAGGGAAGTTGAGGATATTTTAGAAAAAGGTTTTTCTGCTGAGGAACTGAAACATTGCCAAACTCTTATGAAAACAAATATTGAAATTGGCAACGATGATGTGACTTTTAGAACTCGGCGTAATGCTTCTAGTTTGTTGGATGAGGGGAAGCCTTATGACAAAGAAAAGGTTGGACAGAAAATATTTGATATAAAACTTCCTGAGTTAAATGATTATGCGCGAAAAATATTGTCTGACCAAAACTTTTTAGTTAGTATAGTGGCAAAAGAAAATGATATTGATGTTTTGTCTTTATTAAAGTAGTTTTTATCATATGGACTATAATAAAAATTAACCAAAGCAATAAAGGAGTGTTCATCTAGGGTATGGTTTGAGTTAAGGTATTAGTTAGTGTTTAGGCATAGATTTGAATTAAAGTTAATTGGTTAGTTTCAAGGAATATGAACAAAAGTATTTAATGAATGGCTGACATAAGGTTTGAATCAAGTAGTTAAAAGTTAAAAAGTGGCTGACTGTGTTTATAAATCTGAATCAAAAGTAGGTTAATTAAGTGCTGAATTATAAAGAGGATTAGATTGAAGCTGTTTAACTAACGCTAGATTGTAAATATAAATTGAAGTGTTTGACTAGCATTTGGACTATATAGAAATTGAAAGGATATACTTAACACAAGCAAATAAACAGATAAGTTATAAATTGAAATGTAGAAATGGGGGAGTGTTTTGGCTAAATATACATCTAGAAATTTAAGCGAACAAAAGGGTTTAACTACTCGTGCGAAGTGGGGGCTCTCTTTGCTTATTCTTTCTTGTATAACCTTTTTATGTGTTGTTACTAACTTTATAACTCCTGTCCGAAGTTTTTTATTGGGAACATTTGGGCTTTGTTTGTATCCTATACTTATGGTTTTGATTGCATTGGGTGTTTTTTTGATGTTTAAAAAGCAGTATTATATTGCAAAGGTATATTTGGCAACTATAATCTCTTTATTTTTTATTTTAGTATCTTTCTTCCAACTGGTTTTCACTGATTTAAGTATGGGTTTTGCTGAATATATTGCTTACTGCTATAACATAAAAGTAACTGCTGGTGGTGTTATCATAGGGATTATAACTTATGGTTTATATACTGGGTTAGGTGTTTGGGGAACTATATTGCTTTTATCCGTTGTTATTGTTGTTTGTGTTGCTTTTATAATAGACCATTTTCTGAAATTGCAAGAATACAAAGAATTATCTGCTCGAACACTTTCATATCCGCCTAAAAAGGAATCTGCTGATAAATCTGCTGACAAGGAGATAGATAAACAACCTACACCCAAAATAACCTTGGATGCATATATGGAAAAACAGCAGGAGGCGAAAAAGTCATTGCTAGACAAAACTTCTTATAAAAGCGAAGATAATATGGCAATAAAGATTTTCGGACAGGATTTTGTGGACTCTATAAAAACCGGAACGAATACAGAAAGAACCTCTTCTAAAAAGGAGTATACTTTATCTGAACTGTATGAAGAAAATAAAAACAAAAATAATAATTTTATAACACGCGATAAAGCAAATGCCCGTCCAACCCGTTTTGTTCACGATGAAGAAAAGCCGATATTGCAAACTAAGTTTGATTTTAACAACAATAATTCTTTTAACAACTTTAAAAAAGCAGAAGAAGAAAATGAATTAAAGAATATAAATTCAAACAAAAACACTGAATCGCAAGACCTAGAAAAAGTTATAGAGAAAGTTCAAGATATAGACTTTAACGAAAAAGATATAAGTGATATTATAGCCCCTAAGCCTATTCATAGCAAGCCTGAACAGATAAAAATCCCTGAAATTCAACAGGAAAAGAAGCAGAAAAAACACCGTCCTGTGGCATATATACGACCTCCTGTCGATTTACTGGTCTCAAAATCTACACAGATTGAAGAAGATGAGGAAAGTTATCAATTAAAGGCTATGACCTTAGAGGAAACCTTGGAAAGTTTCAAGATTCCGGCTAAGGTTATGGGGATAACGCGTGGGCCGGCCGTTACTCGATACGAACTTCAAATGCCCGCAGGCATACCTGTTAAACGAATAACTCAGCATAGTGATGATATTGCTATGGGGCT
Source organism: uncultured Christensenella sp. (assembly GCA_964368395.1). Lineage (GTDB taxonomy): Bacteria > Bacillota > Clostridia > Christensenellales > UBA1242 > UBA7584. Next base: position 13,931 of record CAYJAI010000019.1, read on the forward strand.
TGAAAGTCGCGGAAAGATTCGTATTGAAACTCCTATACCCGGGCGTAGTCTAGTCGGGGTGGAAATACCGAATGACCACGTAGCAACCATAGGCTTAAAAGATGTTTTGGATACAGAATTATTTCTAAACAGTAAAGCACCACTTACTTTTGCTCTGGGCAAAGATATATCTGGTGAAAGCAAAATCTGTAATTTAGAGTCTATGCCTCACCTTTTAGTAGCCGGCTCTACTGGAAGTGGTAAAAGTGTTTGCTTAAATGTTATTTTAGTTAGTTTACTATATAAATTAGGCCCGAATGATTTAAAGATTTTATTGATAGACCCAAAGAGGGTAGAGTTTGTGAACTATAATTACTTACCTCATATGCTTACTCCAAAGGCTATAAACGAAACGCAGCACGCGTTGAACGCACTTGATTGGGTTATAAAGGAAATGGAGCGCCGATATGATTTATTTAGTGAGAAACACGTTCGTAATCTAAAAGAGTATAATAGTTTACCCGTAGTTTATCGTGGAGAAGAGGATAAATTGCCATACATTGTAGTGGTAGTAGATGAAATGGCTGATTTAATGATGCTAGCAGGGCGTGAATTAGAAGAGAAAATCCAACGCTTAACTCAGTTAGCGCGTGCATCAGGTATTCACTTGATTATAGCCACACAGCGACCTTCGGTGAATGTTATTACTGGTGTAATCAAATCCAACCTAACCTCTCGTATAGCCTTTGCAGTTACTGATTTTGCTTCCTCTAAGACTATTTTAGATCGCGGGGGTGCGGATAAACTGCTTGGGAGAGGTGATATGCTTTATTCGCCTCAAAATTTGCCCGAGCCTATACGCGTTCAATGCCCTTTTGTTGATGGTAGAGAGGTGACCAATATAGTAAACTTTATTAAAGACCACAATTCAGGTGAGTTTGACCCGGAAATTGAAGAATTCATTTTACAAGGCAACAAAGTGGATGGGATAGAGGATAATGCTTCGGATGCAAAAGGTTGGGATTCGCTTATGGCGCGCGCTTTGCTAGATTTCATACAAGCGGGAGAAGGCTCAGCCTCTATGATACAACGGCGACATTGCGTAGGATATGTGAGGGCGGGCAGAATTTTGGAGCAAATGCAAGACGCAGGATTTATTTCCGGAAAAGACCCCTCAAAGCAAACTCGTTCTGTTTTAATAACTATGCAAAAATATAAGGAAATTTTTGGTGACGAATAAAATACAAAAAGGAGAAAAAAAATGAATTTACCAAACAAATTATCTATACTTAGAATAATCTTAGTCCCCGTGATGATGTTTTTCTATCTTGCTACATTTATAGACCCTTGGGGAAAGTTTATAGCAGTGGTGGTTTTCATCTTTGCTGCTTTTACTGACTTATTTGATGGAAGAATAGCTCGAAAAAAGGGGTTAGTTACCGATTTAGGAAAACTATTAGACCCCATAGCAGATAAATTGCTGTATAACTGTGGTCTTTTGCTAGTGGTGGCAGATGGAACAATTCCAGTGCCCTTTGGAATAATTGCTATGGCGATTTTGCTTTTCCGTGATTTTATTATAAATGGTATAAGACAGGTGGCGGCAAGCAAGGGGATAGTGGTAGCGGCTAGCCTAAGCGGAAAACTAAAAGCAATCTTTCACTATATTCAAATCCCTATGTTTATGACCTTAGCAGGAACGCATTTTTTTGTAGGTGATTTTTGGAATATTTTTAATACCGTATTGCTAATTGCTGCTTTGGTAATGCTGACAGTTGCAACGGCTATAACCATTTGGTCAGTGTTCGAATATTATTTTAAAAACAAAAATGTATTTGTGTCAGAAGAGGAAAAATGAAAGGAAATCTTATAGTTTTAAAAACACAAGAAAGCCAACAGGATTTTTATTCGGTTATTGAACCCGTTTTGACACAAAAACTCGCGCAAAACGGGGTGGAAATAACTAAAACTATTGTGTTTAAACAGTTTGAAGAGTTGAATAAAAGTTTATTTGGTATTTTAGAAGGTTGTTCTATTCTTTTGGTGGATTTATCTATGCAAAACATAGAGGTTATCCTTAATCAGATTGACCAATTTTATAATACAAAATCCCTTTCTTTTTCACAGGGTAAACATTGGGCGGACATAGCAAGTAATCGGCATTGTTTGATTTTTGATATGGACAACCCTAACTTTATAAAAGAACTGGATGTTGCTTTCATAAAGCAAGTTTTAGCACCGGATAAATTTTTAACTATGGTAAAAACTTATGGTTTGGATGAGAGTCAGGTAAGAAAAGTGTTGCGCTCTATCCCTAACGAACTTAATTTTGAATGGTATGTAACTTCTGTTTTTATGGATTGTGAAATAGACATTTTGGCTGAAAGCGATTTTTATAACACGCAACCTTTACACGATTACATTCGGCATATTTATGAGGCGTTTGGGGAATATATTTATTCAGATAATGATGATTCCTTGTTCCAAAAGTTGGCTGAATTATCTGATGTCCGAAAAGTTAAAATAGCCTTTTGTGACAGCCTCACTAATGGACTTTTTTATAGTTCACTAGTGCAAAATTTAAGTAATTATAGTCAAAGTGTTTGTGCTTTTTATAATATAACTGAGCCAAATGACTACATCCATATTTTAAAAATGAGCCCTGAATTTCTATCTGCACACGAAACGGGTTCTATTGAGGTTATATATCAGACCGCAGAATTGATGCTGGAAAATACCTCGGCAGATATAGCGCTTGCTCTTGCCGGAAATCCTAATCAGCCCTACATAGCCTTGGGAGATAAGGAATCCATTCATCTTTATAAATTTAATTTTCATCATCATCATTCTTTTGTAAATAATATTATGATACAAACATCTGTTTTCAAATTATTAAAAAAACTGCAAAAAAATGATAGACTTTTTTAAAGGTATATGGTAGAATTAGAACAAATGAACATATAAAGGAAGTAAATTATGAGTGACAAAGAAAAAGTTTTAGAGCAGACTATTGCTCAAATTGAAAAACAGTTTGGTAAGGGTTCTATTATGAAAATGGGGGATGGCGCTCGTGAAAAAGTAGATGTTTTTCCGACCGGTTGTTTAACTTTGGATATAGCCCTTGGTATAGGCGGAGTTCCGCGCGGTCGTATTGTAGAGATTTACGGCCCTGAGAGTTCAGGAAAGACCACAGTGGCCCTTCATATAGTAGCAGAAGCACAAAAGAAAGGTTGTGTGACTGCTTTTGTAGATGCTGAGCACGCTTTGGACCCTGCATATGCTCAAAGACTAGGTGTTAATTTAGAGGATTTATATATTTCTCAGCCGGATAATGGTGAGCAAGCGCTTGATATTACCGAAAGTTTGGTTCGTAGCGGAGCGGTAGATTTAGTTATTATAGACTCAGTAGCCGCACTTACTCCTCGCGCAGAGATTGACGGCGAAATGGGGGATACTCATATAGGCTTGTTGGCACGGTTAATGAGTCAGGCTATGAGAAAATTAGCCGGTATTACCAGCAAATCTAATACTTGTGTCGTTTTTATAAACCAACTTCGGGAAAAAGTGGGGGTAATGTTCGGCAACCCTGAAACCACTCCGGGAGGGAAAGCACTGAAATTCTATTCTAGCATTCGGTTGGATGTTAGGAGGTCGGACACTATAAAAGAGGGGACAGATGCTGTTGGTAACCGAACTAAAATTAGAGTAGTTAAAAACAAATTAGCGCCTCCTTTTAAATTGGCAGAGTTTGATATTATTTATGGTAAGGGAATATCCAAAGAAGGCTGTATACTAGATTTAGCCATAGAAAATAATTTAATTCAGAAAAGCGGTGCTTGGTTTTCTATGAATGATGAAAAAATTGGTCAAGGTAAAGAAAATGCGAAGCAATACTTAGCAGACCGCCCTGATTTATCTGAAAGTTTAGAGCAACAAATTCGTGATATAATAAAAAATAAAGTAGTTGTATAGAGTCTAGATTTTGGAGTTAGTTTATCTGCTTAGATAGTTTGATATTTAAGGGTGCACTTTTTATGTAGTGTTTAGGCTTTTGGTTTAATTTATCCGAGTCTTAGAACAATAACTAGATTTTTTGTTCATTTATTCTACCGTTCAATGTTTTTATTTGCATTTATAGTGTTTTATTTATCAGGCTTTTCTGTTATTGAAAGTTTTAAGGTTGTTGTAAAGTTTGCAATGTTGTTTTTTGTTTAATTAACTCTATTTAAAAGCCTAAATATGTATTTAAAAGTTTTAACTCATACTTTTTTGGTATGAGTTATTTTTTTATATTTACTTGACTTATTTTGCTTTTTCAATTAAAATTATAGGGTATAAAATAAGAGT
>CAYJAI010000020.1:0-4728 GCA_964368395.1 uncultured Christensenella sp.
ATCTTTTTACTCAAAACCATTTTTTAATAATACAAATAAATAAAAAGTTTATGAAAATCATAAACTTTTTTACTATCTTCGGATAACTGCTAATTGCTCAGTATCTACTGCTCAACCTCTAAGCACCTACTTCTCAACCTCTAAGCATCTACTGCTCATTTTTTTACTATCTCCGCTCAACACTCAACAACTGGGCATCCTCCGCTTAAACACTCAGTGTCTACTACTCAATCATTTTGCGTTACTAATTTATTTAATTATGCTTAATAAATTGTTTTTTCATCTGGTGTTATTCTTCACTCTCACTTACTTATAAAATAAACTGATAAATAAGGCGAGAAATCAAATTATATATTCCTTATGATTTGCTTGAAAGAAAGGTCAAATAATCCGAACTGTATATTGCCTCACTTGATTTATATTAACTTGTAAGCACTTCACAAACTCTAATCGTTGATAAAAAGCGGTTAAATTTCCTCAATTAAATGGAGTGATTTATTCTTATTTAAGTTTTCTATGATATCTAAAAACTTATCTTGTGGTAGGTCGTTAATTTGTTTACCGCCACGAATTTTAATGGAAACCGTCTTGTTCTCTTGCTCTTTATCCCCTAAAATCAGCACATAGGGCACTTTCAACTTGCGGTATGCGTTAACTTTTGCACCCATACCAATATCAGATACATTGATTTCAGTGCGGAAACCTTGTTCTACTAGTTGCTCTTTTATTGCTGTCGCATATTCAAAATTATTTTCCGAAACTGGAACAACTCCCACCTGTGTAGGGCTTATCCAAAAAGGAAAAGCGCCTTCAAAGTGTTCAATCAATATACCAATAAATCTTTCTAATGAGCCGTATATAACGCGATGTATTAGAACAGGAACTTCCAGTTGCCCCTTTTCATTTGCAAAAGTTAAATCGAATTTTCTAGGTAGTTGAAAGTCCAGTTGTATGGTTCCAGTCTGCCACTTACGCCCCAAAGCATCTGTCATTATAAGGTCAATTTTCGGGCCGTAGAAAGCCCCATCTCCCTCATTTAATATAAAACCTTCTGCACCAAAACGCTTTTGCATAATTTGCTTTAATTCAGATTCTGCCCTGTTCCAAACTTCAATATCCCCCATAAAATCTTCTGGTCGCGTAGATAAAACAGGCTGATACTTTATTCCAAAAATATGGTAAAAGCGGTCTGCTATATCCAAAATAGAATTTATTTCATTTGCAATCTGGGTTTCTTGAACAAAATTATGTGAATCATCTTGCGTTATCTGCTGAACACGCAATAATCCGTGCAAAGTTCCCGAAATTTCTTTACGGTGAAGTTTATCGCAATCACAAAAGCGTAAAGGAAATTCACGATAACTTCGAACTTTATGCTTATACACCATAATAGCATTCGGGCAGTTCATAGGCTTCAAGGCAAGCGGATTGCTTTCCTCACCCGTGATGAACATATTCTCTTTATAGTGCTCCCAATGTCCGGACTTTTCCCATAGTGCGCGTGAATTAAGTTGAGGTCCGGAAAATTCGTGATACCCTGCTTTCTCGTGTTCTTCTCTCCAAAAAGCCAACAATCTGTTCACTACTTTCAAGCCGTGCGGTAGCCAATAAGGCATACCCGGGGCAGTGTCATCCAAAAAGAAAAGGTCTAAATCACCGCCTAACTTACGATGGTCTCTTCGCTGTGCTTCCTCTATCTGAAAAAGATATTGCTTCAACTCAGCCTGAGTAGCAAAAGCAAGGGCATACACGCGTTGAAGCATTTTATTTTGACTATCTCCACGCCAATATGCACCCGCAACGCTGGTAAGTTTAAAGGCAACACTGCGTAATTCTCGCGTATTTGAAATATGCGGGCCTGCACATAAATCAGTAAAATTACCGCTTTGGTAAAGGCTAACCTCATCCCCCTCTATGCCCTCTATCAGTTCCATCTTATACCGTTGGTCCGCAAAAAATTTAAGTGCCTCAGTTTTGCTTATAGTTGAATGTTTAAAGTCTACATCGCGCTTTATCAATTCACGCATTTTGTTTTCTATCTTTTTTAAATCTTCGGGCAAAATAGTTTGCTCTATATCAAAATCATAATAAAATCCATTTTCTATTGACGGCCCAATAGCAAACTGGACATTAGGATATAGTTCGCCAACTGCTTCCGCCATAATGTGCGATAAGGAGTGGCGGATATTTTGTAAGTCTTGCATTTTTCCACCTCTTTGTATGACATATTTTACAGCAAAGACTTGGTTAAGTCAACAAATTTGGGCGCAAAAACATTTTTCTTCCTTTTCATTTGTTTTATTAAATATTTTCTGCTAGAATATAGGCATAAAGGGGAATATGATGAAACAAAGAAAACCTTGGTTAGTGGGTGTATTAGGTTTGGTGACTCTTTTCATATATTCAATTATATGGTGGTATAAAGTTCAAGCCGAAATAAAGGAAGAAACCAACAGAGGCATTATGGCAATCGGACATATTTTTATTATGCTAGTGCCTGTGGTTAATATAATATACTTTTTTTACTGGATTTGCACCGTGGATAAAAACTTGATATTTTTAGGGGCTCCGGGCAGAAACTCAACTTGGGCATACTTGATTTTATCCCTACTTCTTCTCGGCCCACTGGTAGTTTTTCCTATGATACAAGGGAAAATAAATTCTATCGGAACTCCATCTACAACAACATATAAAAGCACGGGGGCAGTGCGAAAGGATAAATATTCGCGTTATTTTGAAAAATAACATTTAACAACTATGCTAATAAATGATGCTAGACTTTTACAATAAAGAGTTAGGGAAATGGGTTAAGTTCGAATTAAGGCAATGGAACTTTGACTATTTTTATCCACTTTTCCACAGCCTTTTGTCCCTTACTTTAATATCAAATCTTGTATTTAATGAATGCTTATTCCTCACATTGCTTCAAATTTTTTTTCGAATATAAGAAAGAGAATAAACAACTAGAAATTTAAAATCAATCAAGAAAAAGAGTCTTAACTTTTGCTCTTATTTCTTTGGCTTATAATATCCAATAAGTATTTAATCGGTTAATAAAGTTCACCCACTGGGATAAATCTTTCATAAGGAGCATATATGAATAGTCCAAAATTTACAAAAAATGATTCTGGGTTTGAGTGCCTTTATTGTGGTGAAAAAGTTTCACCTCTCGGCTACACCTCACGCAACCACTGCCCTAAATGTCTGGTATCTTTGCACATAGATGTAAATCCGGGAGACCGGAAAAACGAATGTATGGGGCTATTGATTCCGATAGGGGTGAGTTACAACAATAAAAAGGGCTATATTATAAAATATAAATGCGAAAAATGTGGGCAAATAGGCTATAATAAATCAGCAAAAGATGATGACTTTCAAACCTTGCTCTGCGTAAGTAATGGCACATATAACTTAAAAGAAAGCACGCCAAAAAAGGGAAACAATAATCAGCAAAAAACAGCGCTTTCAAACTTTAATTAGTAAAAAATATTTGCATAAGCATAAAAGAAAGCACGCCAAAAAGGGCAATCAATAACCGCTTAGATGTCCTTTGAGGCTATATATCCCTTTCTTTAATTTTTAGATTGATAGCAATAAACAAATAGCAGTTAGCAAAAAACAACTTTTTTCAATTTTAATTATTAAACAACTTTTTCATAAGCATAAAAGGTTTGGTATCTAGGAATTGTCCTTGATTTAATACCAAACCCTTTTTCTTAGGATGTAAACTTACTTGTTTATACCTTTTTTTATTTGCTATATGCTTTTTATTTTTCTTTATTTTTCTTAATAAACTTGCTATATACTTTCTATTTTAGTTCAGACTTGCCATATGCTTTCTCTTTTAGTTCAAACTTGCCATATGTTTTTTATTCACTCTATGATTTTTACTGTTTTGCTGACTTTTGTCTATTTTCCTTTTTTGCTGAGTTGCTAGATTATTATTTTACTTGTTTTATGTTTTTTAAATTACTCTGTGTTTTTTAATTAAAATTTACCCTACGCTTTTTCAACTTGCCTATACCTTTTTACATACCCTATTCTTTGTCTTTTCGGGTGGCTTTTTCTCTATTGCCCCTTTTCGGCTGGCTTGTCTTTTTCTACCGATTTACTGTCTGCCTTTTCTTTTGTTTTAGGCTTTTTCTCTATTTTTTTGCGTTTAAATAAGTGAGAGATTCCCGCCACCTCATCTACCGGAAGACAGAAAGTTAAACCTTTACCCTCAGTAGCAAGGTTACAACTGCGGACAATTTCTTTCATAATATCCTTGCGGGCGGATTTTTTAACTAATATCAAAATAATTTCCTTATCTGGATGAATAGAAACTCCCATAAAACTAGTTTCGTCGTGGACACTACGGCCTATACCATTGATGACAGTAGCGCCATCTGCACCCGCCATTTTCCCCGCTTCAATAACTTTCACTGAAAACCCTGCATCTACAATAGTCATAATCAATGAAAAACCACTTTTAAATATCATCTTCTTTTCCCCTCTTTTTCAATTTTATTTTGGACTAATTTTCCGCTTCGGCGGATACTTGCTTTTATTCTACTGTTTCCTGCTGGACTTTTTTATATATTACTATTAGCCTATTTATATTGTTATCAATTTCAAGCCAAAGTTCAAATTACTTGTCCCCTAAAACATCTAGCAAAGTTTAATGTTCTGTTTTATCCCCTTAATTCCTGTTGCCACTATCTGCCTTACTCTCTTTATTTTTATCAA
>CAYJAI010000020.1:4828-17264 GCA_964368395.1 uncultured Christensenella sp.
TCTACACAAGCAATAGATGCCTGAGCAATTATTTTCTCCCACTCCAAAAAGCCGTTCAAAGTGTTACGGCTTATCGCATTTATATCAAGCGAAAAAACCATTCCTCTGTCCTCTTTATATAGTTCCAAATTCCTACAAAGAGCCTCCATAATCTCCACAACTTTTTCTTCCTTAACAATGCTAAAAACAACTGTGCACTCAGAATTTTGCAAACCTAAAAGGCTCAGTGTCCCGTGCCCGCTAACCCCAAAGCCCAAAGTAGAGAAAGAGGCTATTGCGCCCATATCATTCAAAATACTCACCGCATTTTCCGCTTTTTCTCTGGGAATAATACTCACTAAAACCTTTACTGGTGATTTCTTTTTATCTGCCATACCGAACTCCTTATATTTAACTTTGCCGAACTATATACCATACCTAACACCCTATATCTAACCTTGCCGAACTACTTACCGAATATCTGCTTATCCAACACCCACTATACAAACTCATCATATCTAACCTTGCGGACTACCAACCGAATACTTATACACAACTTGCCGAATATCCCCCACAGCGAACGCCTCCTATTTAACCAACTTTGCCGACTACTTACCAACACCTGCTTGTCTAACCCGCTATATCTAACCTTGCGGAATATAATTAGTCATATTCAACAATATCCACTCTCTTAACTTTTTCCATTTCCTCAGTCTTACTTTTTAATTTAGCACTTCCTATTCTATATATAACACCAAAAATCAGCACAACAAGGATAGGGGCAATAGAGCAAAAGGCTAGCGTTCCAAAAGCATCATACAAAACACTTCCCCCCACCTGAGTGGTAGCGCCTATCATTAAAGGTAGCGCGAAAGTGGTCGCCATAGAGCCGGTAGCCACTCCCCCCGAATCAAAGGCAATTCCAACAAACAATTTTGGCGCTATAAAACTTAAAATCAAGGCAAGCGCGTAGGCTGGAACAAGTATCCACAGAATAGAAATATGCGTGAGAACTCGAATAGCGCTCAGAGCCAAAGCCAAAGCCACACCTATTGCAATACACAATAACATAGTTCTTTTCTTAACCAACCCCTCAGTGACCTCGCCTATTTGCTTACATAAAACTTGAACGGCGGGCTCTATAATAGCCAAACTAAAACCTAAAACGGCACTGATAGGGATAAGTAGTTGTGGGGTATTTGCAGAGATATAATTACCTAACTCTTTTGCAACAGGTAAAAAGCCCACGCTTACGCCCACTAAAAATATTACTATACCTATATAAGTATATATAATTCCAGAAATAATTTTAAAGATTTCTTTTTTAGGTAATTTAAGAGCAAAAATTTGAAATAGGGCAAAAAATACCGCAATAGGAATAATTATAATAGCAACATCTTTCATATACATCAAAATTGCCGGAACAAAACCCATACTTTCAGTATCAACCGGAGTAACATTGTGAACACCTAATATCCACATCAAAAGCATTATGGTTAATATGGGTCCCGAACTACACAGTCCAAGCATACCAAAACTATCATCTTTGGATTGCGATCCCCGAACAGTGGCGAAGCCCACACCTAACGCCATAATCAAAGGCACTGAGATAGGCCCAGTAGTAACACCCCCCGCATCAAAAGAAATAGGAACTATTATCTGGTCTGCGAAAATCACCAGTAAAAAAATCAATATATAGCAAATGGTTATTACAACATTATATTTCCATTTCATTAAAATCCTAAGTAAGCCTAACACTAAAAACAGCCCTACCCCAGCGGCTACTACCACAATAAAAACCCAAGGATTTACCGCGGAAAACTGGCTAGCCAAAACGCTAAGGTCTGGTTCTGCAATAGTGATAATTACACCTAAAACTAAACAGCACAGAAAAGTAAGCCAATGCTTTCCTTTCTTACTCAAATAACTTCCCGTATGCTGACCTATGGGCAACATTGCGTTATCTGCACCCAAGGTGAAGAGGGACATACCCACTACCAAAAGCAAACACGCGAACACAAAATTAAGCAAACTTTCTACGGGTAGAGGTATTATAGTTATACCTAAAAAAACCACTAACAGAGTGATAGGCAAAATAGAAAGTAAACTCTCTTTAAACTTACTGAGCAAGGGATTTAACATATAACACTCCTAAAAAGATTATATAGTCTATTGTTTGATTGTGTCAATAAAAAATTAGTGTTTTAAGAATTTATTTAAAAAAATTCATTGAACAAAAAGGCAGAATGTGCTATAATATATAAAGGTGATAAAATGAACCATACAATAGTCGCGATAGCAACCCCCATAGGAACAGGTGGAGTTGGAATAATCCGTATGAGCGGACCAACTTCTTTTACTTTATTAGAAAAAATTTTTACGCCACAAACACAACAAGAATTCTCACCTCGAAAAATGGTTTTCGGACACCTTTCTTTTGATGGGATAACAGATGATTGTTTAGCCGTATTTTTTTCTGCACCTAACAGTTTTACCGGTGAGGATGTGGTAGAAATACAAATGCACGGCGGAGTTGCTCTATTGAATGAAACGGTTAAAAAACTTATAGAGTTGGGCGCAACAATGGCGGAGCCTGGCGAATTTTCCAAGCGCGCTGTCCTGAACGGGAAAATGGATATAACCCAAGCGGAAGGGCTGATTGATATGATATACGCACAATCTACCCGTGAAATGCAAATAGCAAGTTCACAAATGCGTGGAGAATTACACAAAAAAATAACAGACACCCAAAAGCAATTAACGGATATTTTGGCTATAATTGAGGTAGCGCTAGACTTTCCTGAGCACGAAGAGAATAACGCCGAAGAAAATATAGCCCAAACCTTGCCTGTAATTATACAAGAAATTCAGAACCTTATAAATACCGAAGATGTGGGTGCTAAAATAAAAAGTGGGGTAAATGTGGCTTTGGTGGGAGAACCTAATGTGGGAAAAAGTTCTCTGCTGAATGTTTTAGTGGGTTATGACCGCGCCATAGTTACAGATATTCCCGGAACTACTCGTGACACTATTGCGGAAAGTTATCTATTTAACGGGGTGCGCTTTAATATTATAGACACCGCAGGGCTTAGAGAGAGTGAAGACATAATAGAAAAAGAGGGAATGCGCAGAACTCTGCAAAGCCTTCAAGATTGCGATTTTGTGTTAAAAATATATGAAAACACAACCAGCGCTAAGGAGAATTCTTCCTTTTCAGAGATAAAGACCTCTAATTTTGCCAAAATATTAAATAAGTGTGATTTAAATAAAAATAACGCCGATTGCTTTGATATTCAGATAAGCGCTAAGGAAAATATAAATATAACTGAACTAAAACAACTTATTTATGACCGCACCATAGATAAAAATCTTATTTCCTCACAAATTATAATAACCAATGTCCGCCATAGTCAGTTGCTGAAACAAGCCTTGAAATCTTTACAACAGGCAGAACAAGATTTAGATAAAGTTTCCTTGGATTGCACTGCCCTTCTTGTTCGGCAGGCGTGGGATTTGTTGGGACAAATAACAGGTGAAACATCAAACGAAAAAGTTATTGATGCTATTTTTAGTAAATTTTGTTTAGGGAAATAAAATAATGGATTTTGATTGTATTGTAGTCGGTGGAGGACACGCAGGCATTGAAGCAGCGCTAGCCACCGCAAGAACAGGTTTAAAAACACTGCTAACCACGCTTAACTTAGATAGTATAGGCTTTTTGCCTTGTAACCCTTCAATAGGCGGAACAGCAAAAGGACATTTAGTTTTTGAAATAGATGCTTTGGGCGGAGAAATGGGAGTGCTTGCTGACCAGTCCACCTTATCCCGTAAAATGCTCAATCGCGCCAAAGGTCCAGCAGTGCATTCTTTACGCGCGCAGGTAGATAAAAACAAATATCACCAGTTAGCAAAGCAAACGCTAGAAAATACTCCTAACTTGAAAATATTACAAGCGGAAATAGAGCAAATCATACAAAAAGATGGGGTAACTGAGGGAATAATCACCTCATTAGGCGAAAAAATCACCGCTAAGTCCATTATTCTCTGCACCGGAGTTTATCTAAGTAGCAGAATTATCACGGGTGAACATACACAGGATAGTGGGCCTAACGGTTTTTTAAACGCAAAAAAATTATCTCAATCTTTACGCGATTTAGGATTTAATGTTTTAAGGTTTAAAACAGGGACCCCAGTTCGCGTGGATTACAATACTTTAAATTTAGAGTCTTTCGAAAAACAAGAAGAAAATGAAGAAACTCCTAATTTTAGCAAACGCACACAAGGACAAGCGCCTAACCTAAAAGACTGTTATTTAGGCTACACAAATCAGGGCACACACAAAATTATTCAGGAAAACTTAAAGCGCAGTCCGCTATATCAAGGTATCATTAAGGGAGTGGGCGCAAGATATTGTCCCTCAATAGAGGATAAGGTAGTGCGTTTTGCAGATAAGGAACGTCATCAAATATTTTTAGAGCCTGAGGGAATGGACACTAATGAGGTTTATGTTCAAGGAATAAGCACTAGTTTACCTTTTGATGTGCAGAAACAAATTGTTCATAGCGTCCACGGATTAGAACAGGCTTGGATAATGCGACCAGCCTACGCCATTGAATACGATTGCATAGACTCCACTCAGTTAAAACCCTCTTTGGAATCCAAAGTTGTGGAAGGGCTTTTTTGTGCAGGACAGATAAACGGAACTAGCGGATATGAGGAAGCGGCAGCACAAGGAATAATTGCAGGAATAAACGCAAGTTTGAAAATTCGCGGTAAAGAACCTATTGTATTGAAAAGAAATCAAGCCTATATAGGCGTTTTAATTGATGATTTGGTAACCAAAGGAACGAATGAGCCATACAGAATGATGACCTCGCGCGCCGAATACAGGCTATTTATAAGACAGGATAACGCAGATTTAAGACTAGCGCAAATAGGATATGAGGCAGGGATTGTTTCGCGCGAAACATATGAAAAAGTCCTTGAAAAAAAGGGAAGGATAGAACAGGGTTATGAACTGTTAAATAAAACCTTACCCCCTAACGAAAAACTTCAAAACTTTATGAACAAATATAATCAACCTGAACTAAGAACAGGGGTGACTATTAAAAATTTATTGAAAAGAGCCTCCATAGATATCTTTAAATTCAACGCAGAATTTAAGATATTTCAAGATTATCCGGAGGAGATTTTGGAGCAACTTAATATTATTGCGAAATATGAGGGATATATGGAAATACAGCGGGAGCAAATAGAAAGGGCAAGCAAAAACGAAAGTATAGAAATTCCTCAAAATATCAATTATAAAGAACTGAGCGGACTTAGAATAGAGGCGCGTCAGAAACTAGAAAAAATAAAACCTATAAATTTAGGACAAGCCAGCCGAATTAGTGGGGTTTCTCCCTCTGATATAACCGTGCTAACTATTTATATAAAAAAGCATTCAAACAAAAACCCTGCAAACCAACCCTAAGTAATCAATCAGACATTAAGGTGGCACAATAACCACAAGGAATCAATCAGCATTAAGGTGACACAAGAACCACAAGGAATCAATCAGCATTAAGGTGACATAAGAGCAACCGTTGTTCTAAGACAGAATAAAAACATAGATTTATACTTTGACTTACGAATGTTTCGCGCGAAACATTCGTTTTTCTATATAGGGCACCAATATACTAACCTTATTTAAGATGCAAGTTTAAAAAAAGTTTATTCAAGGGGTTCGTTTAAGGAAAATTTTTTAAAGAAAGAAATGTTTCGCGCGAAACATTTAAAAAAAGAGGGGATAAACAAAGATAAAACAAGTTAAAAAACAAAGAGGAAATAAACTAAAAAAACAGTAAAAGCATTATGTTTGTTAAAGTTTTACTAAAACCTTTCTAAGCATTCTTATAAACTGTGGCAGATAGGTCACCGCAACTACCCGAGGACTGAACCCTTTTCAGATATTTGCATTTTTAGTAATTAACTCTTTACGACTAGCAGGATACAAAAAATTTTAATATTTGCTTTATTTTAAGCCGTTCAAGCAATATTACAGCGTAACAAAGCCTGAAACCTAATAAAAATTATGAATGTTTCGCACGAAACATTTAAAAAAAGAAACAAACTAAAAAACAAAGTGCTTTTGTGTTGCAGAGCTTTTGTAGATATTTTAGAGGATAAACAAATGGAACTTGATACCACCTGACTCCCTACCTTTGTTTCTTTTTCACCTTACTTGAACACTTTTGCAGTTATGATAACCTTATTTAAGATGCAAGTTTAAAAAAGTTTATTCAAGGGGTTTGTTTAAGGGAAGTTTTTAAAAGAAAGAAATGTTTCGCGCGAAACATTTCCTTTTCTGGACAAAGCACAACGATGAGGCTAAATATTGAAAAAAGTTGATTTTTATCAACATTTTTGGCTAATTTTACCCTTTTTCTCCCTAATGTTTCGCGCGAAACATTTTTCTCTGAGATTTGTTTGCTTTTTCTTTTTTTTTGTTTTATAATAAAAAGGATAGAGAAGGAGATGCATATGGGGAAAATAATATCTTTTATAAACCAAAAGGGCGGGGTTGGAAAAACAACAACTTGCGTAAACCTATCCACCTTTTTGGCAGCGTATGGCAAAAAAGTTTTAATGGTAGACTTAGACCCTCAGGGGAACGCTACCACCGGCGTGGGAATAGACAAGTCTTTGGATTTAAAAACTTTTTACGATATCTTGCTGGATGAGTGCAATATTAAAGATGCCACAATGGAAACTAAAATTAAAAACTTATCCATTCTACCTAGCGATGTTGATTTGGCAGGCTCTGAAATAAATTTAGTTCAGAGAAAAAACAGGGAAAAAATATTGAAAAATATACTAAGCACAGTAAAGGATGAATATGATTACATAACAATAGACTGTCCGCCATCATTAGGCTTATTAACTGTTAACGCCTTGACCGCAACGGATACCATAATCATACCTATACAATGTGAATTCTATGCCCTAGAAGGATTGAGCCAACTTATGAATACCGTTAAGTTGGTAAAGGAATACTTGAACGAAAGTATAGAAATTGAAGGCGTGGTGTTAACAATGAAGGACAATAGAAGCAATTTAGTAAATCAAGTGGCGCAAGAGATACGAACCTTTTTCGGCAGGAAGGTATATGACACTGTAATTCCTAGAAATGTGCGTTTAGCCGAAGCGCCTAGTCACGGCATTCCTATTTTAGTCTATGACAGCCGAAGCACTGGCTCTGCGGCGTATCAAAATTTAGCAATAGAGTTTTTAAAGCGGAATAAAGATACCGGAAAACTACTCACTATTAAAGCATTGTATAAAGGAGAAAAGTAATGGCTAAATACGGATTAGGAAGAGGTTTGAGCTCACTTTTTGCCCCCTATCAAGAGGATGCGGAAAAAAAGACTGCGGAGTCACCCGAGAGGAGAAAGGGAGAAGATCCCTTATCTAAGCCCTCGCCCCTTATGGAGCCCGAGGCATTATCCACTACTGAAATTAAATTAAACGAAACGAATGAAACGGTGGAGCGAAAAAACTTTGTAGAGGAAAAAGAATCATTAAACAAAAAACTCAGTCAGATTGAGCGGAAAATGCCCGCAGATACAGCAAGTCACAACATACTTGAAGTGCCTTTAAATAAAATTGATTTTAACAAAAATCAGCCTAGAAAGAACTTTGATAAAGAAGCATTGAAAGAACTTAGCAGTTCAATAAAGCAACACGGCTTGATTCAACCTATTACAGTAGTTCCGAACGGGGAGCGCTATGTGATTGTTGCGGGAGAAAGAAGGTATCGCGCGGTGCAAATGGCAGGAATAAAAACCATACCTGTTATCATAAAAAACTATACCACTAAGCAGATAAAAGAAGTGGCTTTAATTGAAAACCTACAAAGAGAGGACTTGAATCCGGTAGAAACCGCATATGCTTTGCGTCAACTGATAGAAGATTATAACTTTACGCAAGAAGAGGTTGCAGAAAAAATAGGAAAAACCAGAACAGTTGTGACCAACTTTTTAAGGATATTAAAACTAGAACCAGAAGTGTTATCTATGGTGGAAAAAGGGAAATTGTCCTTAGCGCACGCTAAAACCATAGTTAGTATAACAGACAGAGAAAGTCAGTTAAAACTTGCGCGCAAGGCTTCGGATGACAAACTAAGTTCGAAAGAATTAGAAAAAATGGTGCAATCACTAATCAGTCCGGAAAAAGTTACCCAGAAAAAACAGCAAATTGGATTAGAGATTAAAAAGTTGGCAAATGATATGCAGTATGTTTTTGGAACAAAAGTTAATGTGATAGGCTCAGACCGCAAGGGGCGCATATACATAGACTACTATAATAAGGATGATTTGGATAGAATTGCCTCTTTATTAGAGCGACTTAAACAAACCTAAAACAGTCAGATAACACAAAAATCAAAAAACCAAAGTTAATGTTAAATTAAAAGCAAAAGTTAAGGTTCGAACCAAAGTTTGAAACCAAAGTTAAGGTTCGAACCAAAAGTTAAAGAAAGGTCAAAGCCAAAATTAAAGGTAATACCAACATTGAAATCCGACTTATACAAAAGATATAATATTAAAACCAGAATCAAAACCAAAGTTAGGGTTCAAGCCAAGGTTTAAAGTTAATGTTAATGTAAGATTAAAGATTAAAGATTAAAGATTAAAAAAATATGCTATTTAGTAGCATATTTTTTTCTATAAAATTCCATAAACTCAAAGACTTGTCTTGTTCGTAGATATTAACAATAATAAAAATCTAACCCTTTATTTTTTACTAAATTTAACAAGAATTAAAATGTAAACTTTTGCTTTTTACTAAAACAAATAAGGATAAAATTAAAACCTTTTGATAACAAGGAGGAAATTCAAGTTTTACCTCGAAACAAGCCTTAAACTCTTATTTAGAACAAGAGATTTTTACCATATGTTAAGGACAGAAACCTCAGCCTCTGGATAAATTTTAGCCCAAATCTTTACCTTTTGCTAAACATTAAATCAAGTAGTAAATAATTCAAATTTTCACCCTTTACTAACATAAACAAAGTGAGGAAACGCCAGCATTTATAAGTTGTTTTTTATATTTAAGCATTCATTATATTTTATTCAACATTGGTAAAAACACTAAATACTTTCTTCAACATTAGTAAAAATACTAAACATTTTATATAACATTATTTTGCAAATATTTTAACAAATCTGCGTGGTTCTTTACCAAAACTTTCACTGCAAACACGACCATCCTGAGTAACTGTTTCGTGCACAATAAGCCTCTCGTATGAATTCATAAAATCTAGTTGAATACTGTTAGAAGTCCTAAGACAATTTTCAATAGCCTTTTTGGTTTTGTTCTGAATTTTATCCGCCTGATTATCCATATAGTTTTCAACATCAATAAGAATTTTTTTATCCTCACGCGTATAATTGTTTGCCCTTAAAATTGCATTAACCACCGATTGCAAGGCTTGCAAACTTTCGCCACGATGACCTATTAGAGCGCTTGCACTTTCTGTTTTTATCTCTAAAATTATTGCTGGTGGTGTGTCCCTTATTTCTATTTCGGCCTTTGTGTTCGTTTGCTTAAACAAACCTTTTAAAAAATCTTGAACTACCTTGATGTGCTCCTGTTGCTTTTGCTTTGCTTCAACAGATAAATCTTCCGCCTTTTCCTTTATGGTAGATTCCTTATTCTTAGATAAATCTTTCTTCTCTTTTTTAGGTTTATCTTTAAGTTCAACACTCTTTTCGGACTTTGGCAAAACTGGCTTTTGCTCTTTTTTTTCTGGTGTGCTAGACAATTCGCGCTTAATTTCTTCCTTTGTTTTAGGCGTGTCTACTGAAATAACCTCTTCAACCGCGGCATTCCCCACGCTGTCTACTGTTTCAGTTATACGAACTTTGGCTTTTGAAAACCATCCACCTTTGGAAATAATTTTTATATCCACATCCGCCTTAGTTAATTGCAGTTCTTTCAAACCTTGCTCTACTGCTTCTTCAATGCTTTTTCCGACTGTTTCTATACTTCTCATAAAAACCTCCTTATCTACTATAATCCGGTTTACTCTTAGTAGTAATAGTTATTTTTTGTTTTTGGTCACGCTGGTTTAAAATCTTCAAAAAGACAAAGGATAGTATGGTAGACATAACCGAGTTGGTCACGATGTATATAGCAAAGACCGCACTATATTGTGTGGTAAATATAATCATTAAGATAGGCAATAAAAACTTCATAAATTTCATTGTTTTGTTTGGATTAACCGCGCCCTCTGGTGTGGCTGCCTGCGCCTGATTCTTCTTCTGCCCAGAACTCATTTGCGAAACCAAAACAGAAAGATAAGTAACAACGGCCGCCAAAATTACTAGTATAAAATACCCATTCCAGCCCTGCTGCTTTTCTTGTATATCATAAGTTATAAAATTATATTTGTTTTCAAACTCGCTCTGAACTTGTTTTGTAGCCTCTGCTTTCTGCTCTGATGTCGCCCCTGCGCCTAAACCATCTATCTTATCTGATAAGGCTGTTAAATACTGCTCACTATTATAGAGATTAGAAGAACTTACAAAAGACGCATAGTCCGGAAAGGCTGCCACATTGGTATCTGGTCGCCAAATATTAGATACCCATAACCAATTCTGCTGAACCTCATCTTGATATATTGCCAAAAGTTCGGCTTGAATATCTGCAACTTTTTGTCCCTCTATTTCAGTTTCGGTGTCTGCATAGTTTTGTAACGCTATATCGTATAATACTAACTCATCCTCTTCTTCGGGATTATCTATTTCAGCCTTCTCCAACGCAATTGCCCAAAGGTTATTTTCTTTATTTTGAATTGCTATGCTATCATTTTCTATGTTGAAAGCAACACTAAATCTATCATTATAATCTTCTTGTAAAGTAGTATATTGATTAAAAGATTGAGCCTGCCCAATACCCATCAACGCATAAAATAATGTCATAAAAATAAACAAGGTTAAAGCCATATTGACCAGCATTCCTATACAAGAACCGAACATACTAAAATTTTCACGCTTGTATAACTCCATTGTTTTTTGATTCACCATTTGTTTGTTGTTGGCAAATTTTTGCTGAATTTTCGCTAGTTCAGGTTGTAAAACGGCTTGTTTTTTAGCGCTCTCTCGTGCGATTTTCTTCTGCCAAAAATCTAACGGGCTTAAAATCAATTTTAAACATACCGTGAACAATAATATCATCCAACCCCAGTTTGGAATGAAGTTAAATAGCCCTATTAAAGTACCCCACATATCCGCTGTCCAACCACCTATTTGAGAAACTAACATTTTCCCCTCCTTTTTTTGTTTTTATATAAAAATGCAAAGCATATTTATCAATTTAATACTGAACCTTTCGGTTCCTTTTTTAAAACCCTTCGTTTTTTGTGATTTTCACTTTAAGTTCTAGTTTATTAGGTTTTGTTTGATTTATATTTTTCTAAAACCCTTATTTAGTTCATTTGATTATATTTTTAACAATTCTAGGCTTAGTTTATAGTTTTAGTTTTTTGTGATTTTAACTTATTTTAGTTTTCAGTTGTTTTTTGGTTTTTTCCTTAGTTGGTTTTAGTTTGCCTTACTCTTTTAAATTATTTTTTTAGTTTTTGGCTAATTCTTCTTAGTTTGGTATACTAATAGTTTGTTGTCCGCACCAACTCAAATAACTCAAACAATTTTCATCACAGTCTGCTTTATGCTTTATACTTCATATTCCCCTCTAAACTGTCCGGAACGCAGTCTAATCCGCCTTTATGTTTTGAAGTGCATCTACAAATTCTTTTGAATCCCAACATACAACCTTTTATAGTGCCAAACCTTTTAATGGCTATTAAAGTATAAGTGGAACAGGTCGGCTGATATATGCAAGTGCTGGGTATAAGAGGGCTTATTGTATACTTATAAACATAAATTAAGCCTATACATAAATATCGGAAAGGAGCATCTATCACTCTCAAAACTTTATTCATTTAAGAGTTTACCTTTTTGCAAAAGTTGTAAATATTCCGCACTTATTTGAGAAAAATCGCACTCCCTTATAGATGGATGTGCGACTAAGACGAAATTTTGATGAATTCGCAAAATATTTAATTGTTTTCGGATAATATCACGCAGTTGCCTCTTTATTTTGTTGCGAATAACCGCGTTTCCGACCTTATTACTCACACTTATTCCTATTTTATTCTCCGGCTTTTTGCTGGACACCCATATTAGAGTTAGGTTGGAAGAATGAACTTTCTTTCCGTTTTTATAAATGTAAGCAAACTCCTTACGCTTTTTTAAGCGATTTTTTAATGGTAACATTCCCTTTCCTAGACTGTTAATTCTTTACGACCCCTTGCACGACGGCGTTTCAAAACTTTTCTACCGCTGGTAGTTTTCATTCTCTCTCTAAAACCGTGAACTTTACTTCTTTGGCGTTTCTTAGGTTGATAAGTTCTTTT
>CAYJAI010000021.1:0-3675 GCA_964368395.1 uncultured Christensenella sp.
CATATAATTAGTTTTTGATACAAGAAAGAAAAGGTTTTCTATAAAAAAAGCAGAAGCAAGAAGTAAAAGTATTTTTCAATATAAATAATAGGTATTTTTTGATGCAAATAGTAGTGTTTTTAATACAAATAGTGGGGTGATACAAATAGTAAAAGCCTGTTTTGAAATAATAGATATTTTTTAATATAGACAGAAATAGATTTTTAATATGGGTAGCAGGCAAGTCTTTTATGACACAGAAGTTACAAGTCTTTTATGCAAATAATAGATATTTTTTGATGCAAATAGTGAAATTCGTTTACCCTTTCTTAATTTTCAGATTTTGTTTTAGCAAAGTTCGTTTACCTTTCTTAATGTTTAGACTTTTTTATCAAAACTAATTACTTTGCCTAATATGGTAAGATTAGTTTTGTGGCATTTTTTGCTAACATACTTTTGTTGCTTTGTCCTTTATGAACACCTTTTTTGAAAAAGGGTATAGACAAAAAAAGGATAGTATGGTATAATATAGCCTAAGATAAAGAAGAGGGTAAATTATGCAAAAGTATCAAGCAAGTAACGGTATAAACTGGTTTAAGCGCTTTATTATATTTTTGCTGTCCGTAGTTGTGGTTATAACTTTGGGTTTAACTGTATATTATTTTTTACAGGATGATGAAATTTTAGGACTGGACAGCAGTTCCATAATGGTAAACGAGGGCGATGAATTTGTTTTAACAATAATTCATCAGAATCCTAACGCGTCTACTAATTACAATCTAGAATGGGATAGAAATGTTTTACAATGTGATAATGAGCAAACAGCGCAAACTGTTTATGAGTTTACTGCTTTAACAGGCGGTTTTACATATATAGATTTGAAAAGCAACAATGCAAAATTTCAAGAGGTAAGTTGTAGCGTAAGTGTGGGTAATGGAACGAAAAGCAATCCGTTTTATATAAAAACACCCGAAGATTTGGCTTCCATTGGAGATAGTCGCCCTATGAACGCTTCCTTTATTCAGTTAAATGATATAGACCTTTTGGGATATAACTGGATACCTTTATGTGATGAGGATGGTTTTAGCGGAAATTATGATGGCGCAGGGTTTGCAATATACAACTTGTCTGTGAATATTTCTGAAACTTCGGTGAAAATAAACGCAGGTTTATTTGCTAAAATAAACGCGGGAGGCTCAGTTAGTAGAATAATGTTTGAGGATGCGGACATCTCAGGTTTTGCTACAAATGCCGGAGTGGTTGCAGGAACAAATAGCGGAACAGTGATGCGTATTCAAATAATTAAGTCCAGTGTATCTAGTCAGAAAATTGCAAGTGGTTTGTGTGTAGGGGGAGTGGTAGGAAAAATGGAACGCACCTCAGCAAACACACGCTTAGACCGAGTGAGTTTTTATGATGAGGCTTCTATAAGAGTCAGCACAACAGGACAGGCCTTTGTTGGTGGAATAGTTGGGTTGAATAAAAGCGGAACTATTATAAACTCTTTCAGTCGGGGAGTGATTACTGGTATAGGCGACCAAATAACTGCGGGCGGTTTGGCTGGACAAAACATAACAGATTCCTCTATAAGTGCGGATAATTTAACCACTAATAAAAAAGCGAATATTATAAATAGTTATACCTCTATGGATATAGATGCAGAAACAAAAGGTGCAATAGTTGGCTTGAATGTGAATTATGATGGCACAAATAGTTATACTAATGATTCGGATAAAAAAGAAAATAGGTATGTCGGAGTGTATTATATACCTAGTCTTGGTTCTACTCTTTACTGGACATCTACCGCAACTGAAAGCAGTGTGGAAGTAGAGGGGTATAAACTGATAACGGCTATAACTAGTGAACAGGGAAAACTTGCAATAACATATAAAACTTATAAATCAAACAGTTCATCAACCTATTGGGATTTTGAAAATGTTTGGAGTATTAAGTCGGGAGTCAACCATAGTTTACCTACTTTGAGAATGGTAGGCGTGTCTGTGGTGGAGGATATATATGACCCTCAATCACCACAAAGCGAAACTATTAAGAATCAGACCGATTTAAGTAAAATAGTGGATGACTTAGAGGGCGTTTATGAGATAGGGGCTGACTTCACTTTGGATGCTAATTGGACTGTGATTGGAACAGAGTCAAATCCTTTTAATGGTATTCTAAAAGGAGAGGGTTATACTATAACAGTAGGCAATGCAATTACTTTCCGCTCATTGTTCGGATATCTCGGGGCGAATGCTCAAATATTGAATTTACGCATAGTTAATGCAAATATTACTGGGGGCGATAATGTAGGTGTGTTAGCAAGTCACAACGAAGGCTTAATTGATGAATGTTTTGTTTCTGGAAAAATTACCATATCTGGAAGTGTAAGTAAAAACATTGGTGGCATAGTCGGAATAAATAGCGGAACAGGAAAAATTTATAAAAGCACTAGTCAAGTCAATATAAAAACTATTGTGGGTATTGGCGGAGAGTTTGATGTGGGCGGTATTGCAGGCTTGAATAGTGGTAACATTAACCAAACAAATTCATCAGGAAGCATTGAAGTAGACAACGCTAACGGAGTGGCATATGCAGGTGGAATTGTGGGGCGAAACGCTCTTAGCGGGAGTATAAATCATTGTGTTAGCAATAGTGATATAACTATGCCTATCACTTCTAAAAACAATACCGCAGGCGGAATTGTGGGAATCAATATTTATCGGGGCACAGTGCAAGGTTGTCAAGTGGGCAGTTTGGCAGATACAAGTAATACTGTAAACATAAAGGGTTATATGGTGGGTGGTTTGGTAGGTGAAAACTCAGCAGAAGATACCAACTCTTTTGTAAGCATAACCAAGAGTCAGGTTAACCCTAATGTCTTCCTTTCTGGAAGAAATGCGGGTGGACTAGTAGGAGTTATGCATCGTGGAGTTATGAATAACTGTGCAACTTTTGCAAACCTTTCAGCAAACATAATGGCAGGTTTTGCGGTGAGTGTGGAGGGATACTCAGGTGCTGCGGGTGAAGGCAAATATGCAATTATAGACACTTGTTTCTCTTCGGCAAAGTTCAGCGGAAGTTCGGGTGTAGCGAATGCTGAAACAAGTAGTAAAATTCGCGCCACAAATAATTTCTTATATTGCTTAATGAGAGGAGAGGATACTAGTAATCCGGATTCTTATAAAATAGCAGGATACATTATCAATAGTAAATATAATAAAACCAACTTAGAGGAAACAGGGCAGGATGAGCAGAGTTATAGACAATCATCATCTGCGTATATAGGCGGATGGAATTGGCAAGTTCCTAATGATGGTGCAACCAGTGATAGTAATTGTAAAAAAGCCAGCACTTTTGATTTGGTAAGGTGGTCTACGGATATTTGGGTGGTCTTTGAAGGGCAATACCCACGCGTAAATATTTAAGGACATTAAGTTGTATTTTAATTGCAAGCATATAATTACCCCCTAATGAATTCGGACACGCATAAATATTTAATTCATTAAGTTTGCCTTTCACTTTAAATGGATACGCCTATAATACACTTAGATTTTACTGTTACTTAATATAAGGTAACATAAAGTTTTGGCTTTTGATGAAGTTTGGTTGTATTAAGGTTGGTTTTTGATAAAGTTTGCTTTTGTCGAAGTTGGCTTTTGTTGAAGTTGGCTGTATTGAAATTGATTTTTGTTGAAG
>CAYJAI010000021.1:3775-10830 GCA_964368395.1 uncultured Christensenella sp.
TTTTGTTGAAGTTGGCTGTATTGAAATTGATTTTTGTTGAAGGGTTCTGATACTTAATAAATTCCAACATTAAAACATAATTTAATTCAATCTTTATTTTAACATATTTAAAATTGCTATTTTTTGCTTAAAAAAACTACCGCTTGCGGTAGTTTTAATTAAATCAATTAGTTGTTAGTTGGTTTTTTAATTAGTTGCCCGTTATTTTTTGTTTGCTGTTCACGCACTGTTTGTTCAGTATCCGAGGCTTGGGTTTCCGGTTGAGTTATGGGCATAGGCACAGGTTGTATGTTTATATAATAGTTATAAGAAGGGCTTGAACTTTGTGACTTTTCAGTATCTTGTGTTTCATAATTGCTAGACCGTATTATAACACTGTTGGTTGATTTTTTTCCTTTCCTATCTGTTGAATTTGAGTTCTTCAAATCAGTATTTTGAGTTTGATTTGCAGAGTTTTTATTCTTTGTATTTTCATCTTGATTTAATGCTGATTTAATTATGTTTTTATCTTGACTTAACACTGATTTGTTTGTATTTTCATTTTGGTTTATCACGGGTTTCTCTGCGTTCGGCTCAGAGTTGGTTGCATTATTGGGGTGAGTATTGTTTGTGTCTGTCCGCTGTGTTGTCTGTTGGGTTTGATTTGCGTTGTTGTTTTCAGGGTCGCCTCCTAATACTCCTATTTGCCCTAAAAATATCAAGGTAATAGCGGTCAAAAAGGTGAAGTAAGTAATATATCCCAGCACCTTTTTTGTGGTCGAACTTTTGTTGCTGGTTGCTTTTTTCCCAGACTTTACTATTGCTGATTTTTTACTTATTGTTCTCTTTTCAGGCTCTTTGGTTGCGGAATTCTTTTTGTTTACTTTTTTCTTTTCAGTTTCTTTTGTCGCCAAACTTTTTTTATTTACTTTCTTTCCTTTTGTTGAGGAATTCTTTTTAAAGTTTTGTTCGGTTGACTTGTTAGATTCTATGGGTTTGTTTTCCTTTTCCTCTGGCATAAAAAACACCTCACTTTTTTGGTATTGTGTGCGGTGTTTTTATTTTTATTCTTTATGGGTAGTTTTTGCTTTTAACTTGTTTATTTCACATCCGGTTGAAGTGTTTTATTGTAATAAAACAATGGAATAGGGAAGGACAAAGTATCCAACAATAAAACCTTGCTTTTTCAGGTAAAACATACAGAAATCACTACGGGCAAAATGCAACTATGTTAAAAAGAATTAAAAAAGTTCTAATTTTTTATGCGATATATGTTGCCCACGGTATTTTGTTGAGCCACATCAATATGCAACTCTTTTTCTGGGTTGGCTTTGTTGTCTAATAGTGTTTTACGCACAGTTTGTAAGGCTAGGTCCGGGTTGTTGTTTTGTTCGCTTAAATGTGCGAGGATAACACCGCGGGGAGTTTTGCCTAATAAATTGAGTATAGTCTGAGCGGTAACATCATTACTTAAATGTCCGTATTTGGATAATATTCTATTTTTTAATCTAAGCGGATATTGTGGATTGTTTTTCAAAGTTTGGATATCGTGATTAGCCTCTAACGCAACAAAATCGCTAGTAGCCAGTCTGCTGATTATTTCGGGAGTAATATGCCCGAGGTCAGTTGCAAAGGTGAATTTTTTAGTCTTTTCTATTACAGAAAAACCTACACAATGCTGAGAATCGTGGTCAACATCAAAAGACTGAATACACATATCCTTTATATGAAAATCCGTTCCGTTAAACTCTATTTGCTGAGATAATGAAATATTTCCAATTCTCTCCGAAAGGATACTCCAATTTTTTTTGTGTGCATAAATTTTATTTTTGTATTTGCGTGAAAACGCTCCTACTCCTTGTATGTGGTCCGAATGTTCGTGAGTGACTAAAATGGCATCAATATCAAAAGGGTTTACATTTAATAAAGAAAGACGGCATTCTAATTCACGCTTAGAAAGCCCTGCATCAATTAAAATTTTAGAATGCTCTGTTTCAATATATGTAGAATTGCCCTTGCTTCCACTAGCCAAAACACAAATACGCATATCTTTTCTCCTTTTTCAATTTTATACTAAAAAAGAACAAAAAGCAAGAATAAACAATAAGTCCTCAATTTTTATTTAATTTTTATAATAGATAATTTGCTAAATAATCCTTTCTGAAAATAACAACAAAAGCAAGGATAAATGACAAATCCCCAATATTTCTCAAAATAACAACAAAAGCAAGACAAAAAAACAATTTACGCAGTATGTAGTGCTAGCACAATATCCTATAATCAGAGAAGTATAATATAAAGGAGAAGAAGATGACCGCTAAGAGGACGCTTATAGTATATAAATGCTTAAAATATTTTCTGTTTTTTTTGCTCTTATATCTCTTGCAAGTTGCTGAAATTCAAGGCTTGCATCCCTTTGCTTTTGGTATGCTGTTTGCTTTGGTGTGGTGCAATCAAAAAATATACATAATTGTGCCTTTATACATACTTAGCGGACTTTTAGTGGTGTGTAGCCTGAATAGTGTTATAATACTTTGTTTTTGTTCTTTAATTTTTGTTTTATTTTACTTTTTACACTTACGGTTTAAGAAGCCTATAAATCATATTTTAATAGGTTTCTATGCTTTTCTATCTCAATTTGCTTACTTGTATTTAAACTCTTCCAGCGTGAATGATATTATAAATGCAAGCGTTAGCGTTCTTATTGGGTTGATATGTTTATATGCGTATTTATATTTTATGCAAAGCCTGTTGTTGCGAGGATTGAGAAGAAAATATACTATTGATGAAATCATATCCGCCGGAGTTTTACTTATTGCCATCGGTGTTGGAATATCCTGTATTCCGGATTTTCACGGAATTTTTGCCAAGAGCCTTCTTGTGTTTTTAACTTTGTTATTAGTATGGGTGTTCAGCCCGAGTGCCAGCATAAGTTTCTGTGTTCTTTTAGGTTTGGGAGCAATGTTTAATTCAGGCAATTTTAGTTTATTCATTTCTATAACTTTGTGCAGTCTGGTGGCTAATTTAATGAAAAGCAGTCATAAGGTTTTTGCTTGTATGGGAGTAGTTCTAATAGATTTATTTGTGAACCTTTACTTTTTCCAAACCTACAATGCTTATATGTTGCTAGCCGTTCTTAGCGGTATTTTGCTGTTTTTAATTCTGCCTCAGAGAAGTCTGGAAAAACTCTCTAATTTTATTATAAGTGAGAAAGATGAATTCGCTTTACGGAATATCATCAATCGTAGTCGAAACGCTCTTTATAAAAGAATGTGGGGAGTGAGTGAAGTTTTTTTAGAGATACAAGGTGTGTTCACCTCTATGGCAAAAGGGGTATTGCCAGCAGATAAAGCGGTTGCGTATTTGACCGATGAAGTGAAGAAAAGCGTATGCGAACAATGTGCTAGAAAAAACGAGTGCCTAAGAATGGATTTTCAGCGTAGAACAGCGGATATAGAAAAATTGACCGCGGTGGCTTTTGCGCGTGGCAGAATAACTGTTTTAGATGTTCCTGCCCGATTGAGTTCAAGTTGTCAGCGGACAAATGTAATGATAAACACTATCAATAATTTAGTGCGTGAATATACGCAACACGCTCAAATGGTTACCGGAATGGATGCCAGTCGATTATTGATAGGGGAGCAGTTGTTTGGTGTTTCTCAGATATTAAGGTCGCTTGCCGAAGAGGTGAATTTAAACATTACTTTTGATGTAACTAAGGAACAGTGTATTGTTGAAGAACTTATGTATCATCACATTTTGTGCAGTGAGGCGGTAGTTTATTTTAAAAACAAGGAAATAAAAAATGTCACCTTAGTAGTGAGAAAATCAGATGCTGAACGAGCGGAAATCTGTTCGGTAGTCAGTAGGGTTTTGAACAGTCCTATGGAGGTGGGAAATATCCAGTTTGCGGATAAGCCCGGTTTCAGTTTGGTAACTTTACGGATGAAAATAGGGTATGATGCTGTTTTTGGGAGTGCGGGTGTGATGAAAAATGGTAGCACGCATAGCGGAGACACTCACTCCATTTTGCGAGTTGCGGAGGATAAAATTTTAATGGCGTTGTGTGATGGTATGGGGAGTGGCGAGTCCGCAGAAAAAGTTAGCACATTAGCATTAAATTTAATTGAAAATTTTTATAAAGCAGGTTTTGAAAATTCTTTGATTTTGTCTAGCGTTAACAAACTTATAGCCCTCAAAGGCGAGGAGTCTTTCAGTGCTTTGGATATATGTGTTTTTGATTTGCGTCAGTGTATTTGTGATTTAGTAAAATTAGGCTCTCCGTTAGGGTTTATAAAAAAATCTAACGGTGTGGCTATTATTGAGGCAGGCGCTTTACCGCTGGGCATTTTGGAGGATATTAAGCCAAATATAAACAGTTTCGCCTTGGATGATGGAGATATGGTAGTGTTAATCACAGATGGTATTTTAGATGCTTTTGGTGATTTTGAGGCTTTGCAGGAGTGTATAAAGGATGCAGAAGTGGGCAATCCTCAGGTATTAGCCGATACCATTCTTTCTAAGGCTTTACAATGCTGTAAAAACTATGCTCCGGATGATATGACTGTATTAGTGGGGAAAGTTTGGCGAAAGATATAATACATTAAGGTAGTGGTTCAAAATCAAGCCCGTTCAAATTTCCCTACTCTAAGACATTTAGCAAAGAGTAAGATAAAAATTCAGTTCTTTAATAAACTATATTAAATTCAATAACGGTATTGAAATTTGTTTTGTTTTGGTGTATACTAAGAGTAGTATATATGGTGGTGAAAGTAACAGTGGAAAAAGTTATAGAGTTAATTCAGGCACAAAAAATGTGGACAGCCGGTTCTTCGGTGGGTGTAGCGTGTAGCGGTGGCTCGGATTCAATGGCTTTGTTGCACTTTCTATTTACGAATAAAGAGAAGTTGGATATTGAGGTGATGGCAATTCACGTAAATCACGGGACGCGGGACAATGATTTACGGGATGCAATTTTTGTGGAAGACTATTGTAAAGAGAATCATATTCGTTTTTATAAGTTTAAGGTGGAATCCAGAGTTTTAGCCAAGCAGAAAGGCTGGACAATAGAACAGGCTTGCCGTGAGGCGAGATATGGCGTTTTTGATAGTTTGCGTAAACGGGGTATTGTGGATAAAATTGCTCTTGCTCACCAACAAAGAGACCAAGCGGAAACCGTTTTATTGAACATTCTTAGAGGTTCGGGCTTGACTGGTGCTGGGGGTATGCAGTATGTCCGTGATGATTTTTATGTCCGTCCTTTTTTAGAAGTGCCTAAACAAGAGATTATGGCATATGTGTATGAAAATGAAATTCCTTATGTAGAGGATGAAACAAATATAGAGACCTTTTTTTCGCGGAACCTTTTAAGGCAAAAAATTATGCCTGAACTAAGACAGGTATGGCCAAAAGCAGATGAAACAATAAGCAATTTCGGAAAAATTTGCCGTGAGGATGATAAAACTATTCGGGATTTAATGAATTTTAATGCGCTTCTATCCAACGGAAAAGTTGTGAAAATTCCTCTTTCATATTTTTATTATCAAAAAAGTTTTGTTGCGCGCCTTTTGTTAGATTGCTTTTCCGATTTAGGCGTTGGGCAGGGGGTAGAAAAAAAGCATATGGATATGCTTTGTGAGTTCGCTTTCAAAAGTGAGAACGGGGCAAAGTTAAATATGCCGGGGGAAATAATAGCGTATAAAGAGTATGAATATATCACCTTAGCGAAACAAAAATCTAAATTGAAAATAAATACTAGTTGGGAATTTAAAAGAGGAGTGACCAAGTTTGAAGACTATGGCACTATGAAAATAAAAAAGACTAGTTTACGAGAGCCTACCGCAGGCGTTTTGTTGATTGATGCAGATAAAGTTCCTACTGGTGCGGAGTGGAGGTTGCGTAAGAACGGAGACTTTATTGAGAAATTCGGAGGAGCGGGAACAGTAAAGGTAAAGAAGTTTTTATCAGATAAAAAAGTTCCTTTACGGGTTCGTGAAGTGCTACCTATGTTAGCGTTAGATAGTGAAGTTTTTGTTATTGTAAATACTGAGATATCTGAAAAACTTAGAGTTACAGAGCAAACGAAAAATGTTTACTCTATTGAATTCACTTTTAAAAGTTGGGTCTAAACATTTTTTTCCGTTTTTTCTTTGACAAACGCAATTATGCTATGCTATGCTTTGATAAAGTTTCTAAAAAATGGAGAGAGGATTGGAAAGTAAAGAGCAGACACCAAAAGCAAGACTTTCAAAAAAGCGTAACAGGGCTAAAATAAAGAAGCCTATCCTTTTTAGTTCTTCAAAATTCCTCTTCGCATTTAGACCAAAAAGTATGAGTGAAACAGGGTTTTATCGTTTTCGGACTTATCGTCAGGAATTGTATGACATTACATCAGATAAAGTTACTGCGGAGATAGTTGAGAAGTCACAAGAATCAGTAAAGAAACAACGAAGCAAGAAAAAGAGATGGCTAAACTTCGCTTTTTTAATGCTTAACCTTGTTGTGGTTATAGGTGTTTTAATTTATAATTTTGTGGACAATGGTGAACTAGTAGGTTTGGGCGAACTTTTCACTCAGAAAATTAACTGGTGGTGGTTGCTTGCGGGTGTTGGAGTTTTCCTTTTAGCCACTTTTTTAGATGCCTTGCGAATTTTTATTATGACCTTTCATATCACCAAAAGAGCACGACCTTTTTTGAGTTATAAAGCCACTGCACTATGTCGTTTTTATGACATAATGACACCACTATCTACTGGGGGAGAGCCTTTTCAAGTCTTTTATTTAAATAAAAGAGGTTTGCCAGCGGCGACTGCAACCAGTGTTCCCATTGGAAAATATATATATTCTCAGTTCTATTTTATAATATTTGTTGCGGCAGTTTTGATACTTCAACATAATTATATAATAACTCTTAACCCTTGGCTTTTAACCGTTTGCTATATAGGGTTTGGAATAAATGTTTTTGTTTTTGCTTCCATACTCTTCTTATCTATCAGTAAAAAAGTTGCACCCGCTTGTGCAGTAGGTATTTTAAAACTGCTGGCTAAAATGCGTATAGTGAAAGATTATCGAAAAAC